>CAZZHU010000026.1:21595-29409 GCA_964654045.1 uncultured Leptospirales bacterium | reverse complement strand
TGTGGTTGAAGGGGACCGGGTCACCTACATGGAAACGGTGCGGTGCGATCCTTCCACGCCGTTTCTCGCCGCGTCGCTGACCAAGACCTTTACGGCCCTGGCAATCCTTCAGCTTGTCGAGCAGGGCATCGTGTCATTCAATGACCCCATAAGCAAATACCTGGGAGTGAAATTCGAGAACAGCGAGCTCAATTCAAAACCGATAACCGTCTGGCACCTGCTCACCCATACCTCGGGCCTGGTTGAGGACCCGAGCCCGAAACACGCGCAGAACAGTTTTCCCTTCATTGTGCCTGAGCAGAAGTATCCCACCGGGTATCGCTTCAATTACTGCAACCAGGGGTATAACCTCCTGGGGTTTATCGTTTTCGAGGCCTCCGGCCAGCCGCTGGGGGAATACATTTCCAGGAACATCCTGGCTCCCATGGAAATGAAGGATTCCCGGGCGCCTGCCAACACGCGGGGTGCGGCGGGGGTTGAATGCTCGATCAACGATCTTGCCAAATACACTCTTATGTTCATGCACGGCGGGGTGTATAAGGGAAAAAGAATAATTTCGAAGAGGATGTTCCGGAAAATTATCAACGAGACCATAGAAAGCCCCAGGTCACATAAAAAAGAATACCGTGGCCTCTGCTTCCGTATATGGTCCGTTGATGACAGGATTTATTCCATGCACCATGCGGCCCATATGCCCAGCGCCGGCGGGTTCATGCAGCTCTTCCCGAAGCATAAGTGCGGGTATGTCTTTATCAGCAATCCTCCCGAGTACGACCGGGAGGAATATTATGGCTATTACTACGGCCTGAAAAGCAGGCTGGTGCGTTTTTGCAAGGCCCTGATGACCGATGATTTCGATCCTGTTACTTTCAATGCCGACAAGCCGTCAAAGCAACAGCTTCAGTTGTTCGTGGGCCGGTACCGGCAGTATGACAATCCCTCCGGCGGCCACCATGTTGACATTGAACTGAGTCCCGGCGGATACTTGATCGCGACCAAATCCTACAACGGATCGCGTGTCGGCCTGATCCCCACATCACTTCATACCTTCGTATATATATTTCCCGGCCAGAACGAGAAAGGCGAGATTTATGATTTTGTCATGAAAGACGGAAAAATAATCGGCCTGGGTGTGAAGGAGGGGTATTATGTTAAATAGAAGAAGCGCCGCCTTTAGCCTATTGATCGCTTTTTCCAAAAGAGCGCCGCAGCATCTCGCAGAGCGCGGCGCCTGACAGGGCAAGGAACAGTCCCCCGGCAATGCCGCCGACCACCAGGTCTGTGTGCGTGTCCCTGCTTTCAAGAACAATGTCTGTAAAACGAATGCTGAAATATACGCCGCAGATAATACCCGTTAGCGAACACATGATAACATTCCAGGGTTTTCTCAATAATGCTTCGCCCAGTCCCGCCGCTGTCCCGGTGATCACGCCGGCGGGAAGAAGCGTGTTAAAGAATACCACTATATACAGGAAGATGTAGAGGGGCGATACGACCAGGATTGCAAATCCGGCGCCGGGGCCTTCCCTGGATGCTGTGACTGCCGCAAGGATTATGGCAAAGGATAAAATGCCGATAACGATACCGCCGGCCGCGCCCGCGATGATTATCCTGATTCTAGCCATGGTTTTATTCTATCATACGGGGAATATATGTCCAGTTTTTTACGGATAATGACGGGAAACAGGGTGGTGTGGGATCAGTTGATCAAGGTTGCGCGGATAGCCCCAGAATGACCTCCAGCAAATGATATTATCAACTACTTCCCTGATGAGAACATAATTATTGAAACGATAGTTATCGGTAGTATTAGTTTTTAATAGTTTATCCAGATACCTGTTTACGGCATATGCAAGAATCAGCGAAACAGACATCTTGAAGATTTTCCTTACATCCAGCATGTATTCATAATCATCCATCTTCACCCGGATATGGAATGTATGCCAGCTGCCGGGTATGCTCCTCTGCTGGTATCTAATCATGGTGCCGACACCTTCAGAATCCGGGGTATGCTTCATAAGTTGCTTGATGAGGAGCATGATCATTTCCGACCTTGATATCTCCAGCAATGAAGCCGCATAGGTTATTTTTTCCAGAATATCAATATGCATATACAGTGTTGTTTCCATGAGTTACATCCATTATCGAAAGTTGTTAAATGATTAACGCATAGGAACTTGCATTTTAAAAAATCGTCGTGATATTTTTCTATTACTGTAATCATTTTTTGCTTGAATCCGATGCTAATGTGAGTCCTGCTATCATAATAGTCTGCGATTATACGCAATCTTCGTGAGGGATCCGATGGAAAAAACAGTATTATTCGAAAAGGAAAACGGTATTGCTGTCATTACCCTGAACCGGCCGGAGCGGCGCAATGCCCTTAACCAGGACCTCCTGGCGAATCTCTATAACTGTATCGATGATGCGGCCGCGGATAGTAATATTAAGGCGGCAATCATCACCGGGGCAGGGACCGCCTTTTGTTCCGGCCTGGACCTGAAGGCCATAGCGACCGACAACCTTATGGATCCACGCGGCGATGGAAAAGATCTCGTTGACGTACTGGGCGCCTGCGTGAAACCCATTATCGGCGCCGTAAACGGTCCCGCGATGACTGGCGGCTTTGAGCTCGCGCTGAACTGCGATTTTCTCATCGCGTCCGAGCAGGCGTCATTTGCCGACACTCACGTGAAGATGGGCATTCACCCCGGGTGGGGCATGAGCCAGCTTCTTCAGGAGGCGGTGGGGCAGCGCATGGCAAAGCAGATGTCGCTAACCTGCCAGTTTGTTTCCGCAGGGGAGGCTCTCCGGGCCGGCCTCGTGAACGAGGTCGTGCCGGCAGAGCGGCTTATGCCGCGCGCGAAGGAGGTCGCGGGTTTTATCAGCCAGCTGAACCCGGACATGTTGCACACCATGAAGGACCTGATCGAGTACCGTAATGAATCCACGCTTCACGAAGCCCTGGCGCATGAGCGGCGAGGGTTTATGGCGTTTCTCAAAAAGAACTGGAAGAAATAAAAAAAACAGGTTCTCAACCGGAGGCTCAGTATCCCTTCCTCTGGGCTTCCAGTATTCTCCGGTAGATCTTGTCATCGCTGGTAGCGAAAACGATAACATTGCTTTTCCAGTTTTCGTAATCGCGGTGATATTCCGTCATCATTCCCACTACTTCAAAGGTCGGAACGTATCTGACCCTTCCATCGGGCTCCCTTGTTTCCTTGTCTCCCGAGCGTATGCAGAACATTACCGCGTTGTCGATCAGCCGCTTGAGGATTTCAAGAAAATCCAGTTCCATGAGCTGTACATCGCGGAAAAACCGGAAAAAACGCCTCGAAAAGAACTTAACCGGCTGCATACCGGGCTTCGAGAAATAAACTATCCGGTTCGGCTGATCGAAGGAAAGAAATTTGAAGTCCCTGAAGGCAATCAATTCACCGCTGTTTATGTATATCCGGCCGACCATTATTATGAAGGTCACCATGACATAGCTTTCGTAATATTTTTTATACAGCTGGATGTTCTTTTCCTCTTTCACCCGCTCTTTTTCGTTGGCCGGAACCGGCCACTGCCTGGTGTGACCTGCAAGCAGCTCGCTAAGGTTGATGCCTTTGGGGATTGGCGGCATCCGGTATCCATATCCGGTCGCTGAAATGCCTTGTATATCACCCTTTGATACGGTTATCCTGTACCAGTATTTAATGCCTTCTTCTGCGGTAATATCGGTGAACCGGGCCGCGGCGGTTTCGCCGACCTTGTGGTAAGGGCCGTTCAGGAATGTAGAGCGGAAAATGGCGAAGCTGCCGCCGAAGACGTTGCATGTCCACCTCAGGGAAACAGAATCTTTCAACGCGCCTTTTGATATTGTAAGGCCCGATATTTCCGGAAGTTTTCCGTCAAGAAACAGGACAACCTTGCGTGTCAGTTGACCTGCCGCTTTTTTAAGATCGCCACCGTCAATGGACTGGTCGAGGGTGCAGAGAAATCGTTTTTCCGGTGATGAATATATTCTAGCCTTGATAAGAAGGCTGCCTCTCTGCGGGTACACCATACCCACCAGCAGGTACCGGCACTGGATCTGGGCGCAGAGGAGATCATATCGCGCAAGGTTCCCCGGTGATATGGTGTCCCTTGTCTCATATTGGTACCAGAGCGACGAACCGCGCTGTGGTATTTTGAATAGCCGGTTTTTACCCGCGGATTCGCGCAGGTATGAATAAAGCATAGATATCGTGGTTATATTGATCGCGTTGGAGTTGAACCCGATCACTCCCACGGTTGAGTCCGGCTGTATCCGGGCCGGTAATTCCGGCAGGTATAAGGATAACAGTAATAAGAGAAAAAGCGCGGTTGTACTATAGAAACTTATTGAAGAGCGATTGGACCGCATTCTTGGTTACCATGTGATACTTGGTAAATTTGAAAATCTCCACTTTAAAATAACCGAATTGTATGGTCTTAATCAAGTTTTCCGGAAGCAATTGTTTCTGGTAAACTTCGGTTATCGCCTTTTCAAAGACCACGTTTCTGCATACCGCGAGGTACAGGGGAATGCCATTTTCAAATCCGGTGGCTTTTTCGCCGTTTTTCAGAGTATTAACGGATATATCGATATCATAAAGGACTTTATTGATAAGCTTGTAATTGTAGGGGATAAGGGATTGGAGGATGACGGCCCTCATCCTGTTTTCAACGACAAGTCCGGCGGACCAGCTCCCGGCAAGGATGGAATTTGGCGGCAGTTCGCGGCCCAGCTCTTGCGAGGCGGTATACAGCGTATGCTCGTGGAACAGGAACCATTTCCCGTATTGGAAGATCTGCAGCACCAGGATGAGGCTGAGTATGATCGCGGGAAACCGCGGGTTTCTCATGATAGTGATGAGCCGCTTCCGGAGCAGTATGGTCGTGATGACGCAGCCCAGCCACAATGCGGCCGCGGCGGTTATGAAGACGGCGAGGCCGGAGAAATCACCCTTCATGATCGCGGGGTAGAACCGCTCCACCAGGCTGTTTTTCACCGATTGGGGTATTGTGTGCGCCATCAGCACGATTCCCGTATAAAGCAGGGTGAAAAGCACGAACAGGAAAAAAAAGAGGTTGTGCGGGAAACGCTTTCTATCTGTAAAGAATGACGCGATATCGATATTCGGGAAATCGGCAATTACCCTTGATGCCAGTGAAACCAGCGGGATGATCATCAGCAGGTAATAACGCGACGGGCTGTAATACATGACGGTTGTGAACAACAGGCCGAAGAGGATCCAGCTCGCGAGAAAGAGGTCGGCCGTGTTGCGCCGTCTGCCGAAGATATATTGATATATGGCAAACAGGGAAAAGAGAATGCCGAGAAAAAAGGTGAAAGGATGGAGGAAAATAAATTCCATGTATATCCCTTTCGCCAGAACGTTCTGCAGCGGATCAAAGGCCGTAAAGGGCAGGAAGGCTGAAACGGGCTGGCCGAAAATCTTGTACGACATCAGCAGGAATGCCAGGTTGATTTTCAGCTGGTCCATCTGGGCAAAGGGAAGATAGATGAGCGCAAAGGCTGCAATAAAGATCACGAAGGCGGCATTCATGACGCGCGCCGAGGCGTTATACCTGTTACAGGTATAAAGGAGCACGGCCGGCGCCAGGGCCGGTACAATGATCAGCAGGTTTCGTTTGACGAAGAAGCCGCCGGCAAATCCGAGAAAGCCGATCATGAAAAAAGCCGCGCGGAATAGCGTTTTTTTCAGGGTATAGGCCGCGTCCGTCTCGGATTCCCTGCGCGCCCTGAAGGGCCTGAAACACTCGGAAAACCCCAGCATGGACACCATGATATAGAATATCAGGTGCGATTCGTACATGCCGAGCCTGTTGAACATTGCGGCGAAATAATTGGTTCCGAAGAGGATCAGGCCGGTAAGGGCGGTCATGCGGTCATAATTGCGGACCAGGAACAGGAACAGGAGTACCATGGTGGCTGCGGCATAGAGAACCGACAGTACGCGGATCGAGGCGTAGCTTACGCCGAAATGCCTGAATATCCATGTATGGGGAAAAACCGTGAGGGGGCTTTTCGTGTTCCACCCTTCGTACTCGTCTTCAGGGGTCCATTTCCAGTCGCCGAACAGGGCCTTGTTGCGCGCGTCATAGGTCTTGAATCCTTCATCGGTATAGGACGCCGCCGACATGGTCAGGTCCTGCGGAGCATCGGCATTGATGTGGATGAGCCGCATCAGGGTGAAGGCGACTATAAGGATAATGATTACCGGATAGAATCCCCGGTGGGCCGTAATCTGTTTCAGTGCCTGCAGCATGGTTGTCACCCGCGGGTTTTATTTTGAATAATTGTCGAGGACCATGAGTCCGGCCATGCCGGGTTTGCGGTCCGTTTCCGTGGTCGGATTCTTTTCCTGCTGATAAATCTGCTGGTAGTGATATTTCTTAAACACCGTCAGATAACCTTCCACCATCTTTTTCCAGGCGAAATTCGTAATGGTGAACTGCTTCGACAGTTCGCCGAATTCTTTCAGGTGGGCGGTATCGGATAGTATGGAATGGATTTTGTCGATCCATGCCGTTTCATTTTCAGGCGGCACAAGGAAGCCGTTCTTTCCGTCGATCACGGCGCAGGTTATCCCCTCGAGGGAAGAGGCGATCACCGGGGTCCCGTTTACCGATGCCTCCAGTGCCACAAGACCGAACCCTTCCGCGTCGCCCTGCACCTTGATGTTGGGCATCACGAACATGTCGGAGTGTTTGAGTATCTGGACCATGTCCTCGAAGGGCTGTTTGCCGAGATAGAACGCCCTCCCTCTGATCTCCTCGCGCTCAAGGGCCTCCTGGACGTCGATCTCGTCAAGACCGAGCCCCATCGCCAGCACGATGATGTGCGCGATCCGCTTCGGCAGGAGGTTGAGGAAAAAGTTGATCCTCCGTATGTTCGGATCGGTCGGCCCAACTATCAGATAGATGATATTCTGGTCCAGCTGCGGCAATATCCTTGTCATGAACCATGAGAAACCCTTGCGCCGAACGCTGCGGCCGATGGACACCAGGATTTTCTTGTCGTGGAGCGGTATCCCCAGTTTGCCCTCAAGCGTTTTCCGGAACCCTGGCTTTTTATTAATGAGGGACATTTCAGTGTCAACACCGTTGCGAACCACATAGACCTTGTCACGGTCGAAGCCGCGCTTGATGCATTCCAGGGCCGTCGCCTGGCTTACGGCTATGACCCCGTCCAGTTTTTTGAATATGTTCACCACATGATGCTGATAGATCCTGCTGGGCAGGACGATATCAAGGCCGTGGAGGGTCATCAGGACCGGCAGCGAGGTTATCCTTTTTATGAAAATGCCGCACAGGCCCATGAGGCCGTCGTTGAGATGGATGATTGATATGTTGGGATTTTCCCGTAATATCTTTTTAACCTTCATCGGGACGGTAAGCAGGAACTTCACCTGGCTCGATTGGTTATCGTATATCAGCGTGTGCACCTTGTGTGTTTTGGCCGCACCGTTAATGAGCTCATAACTCTGTTTTTCCATTCCCCCGACGGAAGGGGGATACTTATGAGTTATAAACAGGACTTCCATCATCCAATCCTCCGGTTTTCCGAATGATTATCAGGAACGCGATAAACCCCAGGACGATCCAGAAAAGCTGGCGCGCACGCCGCAGTATCGACACCGTTATCCACACGCCTGATCCGGGAACATTGATGAATTCAAGCATCATCTTGCTGGCGTATTCCTCGATGCCGATCTGTCCCGGCACGAAAGCGCCCAGCCCCTTGAAGACCATGACGCCCACCTCGATGGCGACGCATGACA
>CAZZHU010000026.1:15357-21585 GCA_964654045.1 uncultured Leptospirales bacterium | reverse complement strand
CAGGTTAAGGATAACGTAAAACTCGGAGGCGCCCATCAGCCAGCTGGTGAAAGACAATATGAAGGCAATCAGGAAATTGACCTTTTTGGTTTTATAGAAATCGATGAGTTCCGCGTCCGCTTCCGTCATCTTGTCGATTGATCCCGCGATCCATTTCATGTGGGGGAACCGCCTGTTAAGGCGGGCGAGGATTTTTACCGGCATCGACAGGATTCCCTTCCCGCTGCCGAGTCGGTACAGGAGGAACACCAGCAGCGCGAACATAAGGGCAATCATGATGACAAGGGGGACCGTGCCGGCCATGAATTTGAGCTGGTCGAAAAACAGGTACACGCCGATCATGATGAGGGCCAGCGCCGAGAAAAGAACCAGGAACCGGGATATGGTGAGGGATACAATACTGTCCTTGTAAGGGATTTTTTTTCTTTTCAGGAGTATGGCTTTGAGGGCTTCGCCGGCAATGACGTTGGTGGGATTTATCTGGGCGAGGCTTTCGCCGATCTGGCGTATAATGAAGAGCATCGCTGTCGAGATCTGCCCCGGATACCGGTAGAAGGAGAGTTTCCATGCAATGGTGACCATGAGGTACGCGATGAAGGTAACCGCGATAAGGAGGAAAAAACGGACGTTGATGAGCTTCAGCTGGCCCCATATCCCGGTGAGGTTTGACCGGGACGCAAACCAGTAGATGAGGAATATACCGAGCAGGAGGCCGGCGGCCCTCAGGATATAATGGGCCTTGCTTTTTTTGGGGGCCGGTGTATCCGCCAGGTCAGACGGCAGCTTCATTCAGTTCCTCAAGGTGCTTTTTGTTCTCGGCGATGACCCTCTCAAATGACTTGAACATCTCCCCGCACAGCGTGTCCCACTTCTGTTTCCGCGCGTATGCCACAGCATTTTTGCTCATGCGTTTCAATACTGCCGGGTTGTTTATGAGTAAATCGAGCTTTTCACAGAAGGCATCAGTGTTTTTCGGCTCCACCAGGAACCCTGTCTCGCCTTCCCTGACGATGCCGCACTGTCCGCCCTTGGCGGCGGCTACAACCGGGAGTCCGGATGCCAGCGCTTCCAGGTTTACGTTGCCGAAGGTCTCTGTTATGGAAGGGAACAGGAAAATGTCGCAGGATGCGTAAATCCTGTGCAGGTCGCTGTTGATCAGTTTACCGGTAAACACGGCACGGGGCATGCGCTTCATCATGTATTTCTGCTGCGGCCCGTCGCCGGTGATAACCATCTTTACATTTGGATGAGTTGCGCCCAGCCGGTTATATATATTAATAATGGTTTCGATTTCCTTGATCCAGTACAGCCTGCTGACGAATAAAATCCGGATGGTGTCTTTCCCGCACAATCCGTCAATGTACGCCGTGTCCCGCTTGAGGGGATTGAATTTCGTCATGTCGATTCCCCGGGCCCAGATCATCATTCGTTTCCGTTCGATGCCGATTTCGGCGAGTTCTTCCATCACCGGTTTCGTTGGGACATAGACGAGATCGCAGTTGTTGTAGTAGAATCTGAGGAGGGAGGGAACAATTGAGCCCAGAAATTTGAGGAAAGGAAGAAATTTGAAATAGTAATCTACGTACATGGGATAATGGGTATGGTATGTGCCGACCAGCGGTATCTTGTGCTCCTGGGCGTACCGGAGGGCGTAGCGTCCCAGGAATGTCGGCGACGCGAAGAAAATCAGATCGGGTTCGAATGTCTTCATGGTTTTTTCCAATCCCTTGTCGAAGTAGGGGAGGGCCACCCGGTAACCCTTCATCAGGGGCATGGGTACGTATCTGCAGGTAATTACCGGGAACGGAATCTTTACGCTGTCGGATGGAGGGAGGGGTGTGATGAAGATAAAATCAAATTTGTCTTTCGGTATCCTGTCAATGATGTTAAAGAGCGTATAGGTGACGCCGTCAAAATTTTCTTTCAGCACTTCTGTGAAGAGGGCCACCCTGATCTTCTTCGTTTTTTTCATACGTGGTATAATCCGTTATGCTGTTATGTAACCATCCGGCGAGCTTTACCGCAGTGCTCTTACTCCATGCCGATATGATGTTTTTCAATTGCTATGTAAAGCCGGAAAAATATCTGCGAGAAGACTCACGCACCTCGTCAAAATAAATTTATAAATTGTCTCTGTCAAGGATTATGTGTTTTATTTTTGCGGTCCAATAGCAAAGCTCAACACGAAAAAAACACAGTTGTATCAATAATGCAACAACGGAGAAAATTATTCGTAGCGAAGCGCGTCAATCGGATTGAGGCTCGACGCTTTTTTGGCGGGATAATATCCGAAGCCGACTCCCACGATAGCCGCAAACAGGAATGATATGATAATTGAACTGAGAGACAGGATGAAAGGCTGATTCGATATAATCGTGTATAAAACGTATAACAATACCCCGAGCACGATTCCGGTTAAGCCACCCAGGGAACTTATGATCAGCGCCTCGATGAGGAACTGCATGAGGATGTCGCGGTTTTTTGCGCCGATGGCCATGCGTATGCCGATCTCATGGGTGCGTTCACTCACCGAGGCGAGCATGATGTTCATGATACCGATCCCCCCGACGATGAGGGAAATGCAGGCTATCGCAATTGACGCGAGGGAAAGGTAGCTCGAGATCTCTTCCGTCTTCTGTATTACTTCCTTGCTTGATGATATTTTATAATCCTGAACCTGCTCGGGCTGCAGGTTATACTTTCTCTGCAGCAGCAGCAGCAGTTCCTGCTTGACGTCATCTACCTGGGACTCGGAGTATGTGGCCATATTGATAACGGCAAAGCTCTTGAACCCGATCAGCTTGTTCGCCAGGGTCGTATAGGGGCAGACTATGAAATCATCGAAATCCCTGCCCCCTAGGGACAGGCCCTTTTCTTTCAGGCAGCCGATTATCCTGAAGGGTATCCGGTTGATCAGGATGACCTTGCCCAGGGGATCCTCGTATTCGAAGAAAGTTTTTTTTATGCTGCTGCCGATGATGATGACTTTATTGTAAGACCGTATCTCTTCCTCGGAAAACAAGCTGCCGCTTTCGAGCTCCCAGTTCCCCATTTTAAAATAGTCATTGTTGATCCCGTATATCTGGCGGTTCAGGTTCTTGCTTTTATACTTAACAGGGAATTCCCAGTTGTTCATCGGCGTCAGGTATTGAATGTCGGGTATGTTTTTTTTGATGTCATCCAGGTCACTGTCGTTAAACGGTTTTTTGAATGCCATCATCATAATTGAGTTGCTGCCGAAGCTCTGGATCTTGTCCCGCACCGCCAGCCTGAGGCTGTTGCTGACCCCCGCCAGCAGTATAACCGAGAGCACGCCGATAATAATCCCCAGGCAGGTGAGAAGCGTTCTCATCTTATTTCTCTGCAGCGCCCGTATCGCAACGATCGATAGGTTTTGATAGCTCATGCTCATGTCGGTATTCTTCCCTGCCGCGGGTTCACTGAAATCCCGTCAGTATATTGTTGAAACAGAAAATCGGCAATGCCGGCGGGCAATCTGCCGTCCGGCGTCATCTATTGTAACGTGCCTCACGATGGAAGCTTCCGTCAAGGAAAAAATATAGCGTCCGGGAGACGGGAGAGGACCCGATCCCCGCCCATCGGCACCGGTTACGGAATAAAACGGTACAGGTGGCTCGTAATTCCGCCTTTCGTATGGAATGTCCTGATCAGTTTGAAATGGCCCGTCGATTCCCCGTAATCCCTGATCTCTTTAAATATCCCCGCTTTCCGGTCAATGGCGTTGGGGTCCCCGTAGCGGAGGCGCCGTATGTAAAAGTCATCGACAAACACGTATGTCGCCTTCATCGCGGCGAGCTCCGGGACCAGCTCTGTAATGGTTTTTCCTTTTATTATATAGGATATGATGAACCTGTCATCCCCGAATCCGGAATAATACTTGGGCACATTGGTTTCCGAAATGAGCATTTTATCCGAGGCCGTGGCGTGGTCCCGGTACCAGAGGGCCGCCTTCTTGAATTCCACCCGTGACAGTCCGTGGTGGTCCATGGCGCGCACCCCGTAGTAGACCATCAGGTTGATGAGGATGCCGCAGGCAAGGATAAGCGTGGTACTGCCGAGGGTGATTCTTTGTGCGTTCCCGTGGAGTACTATCGCTCCGAAAAGGCCGGTGAATACAACGGCGAAAGCGCAGTGAACGATCGTGGCGTCCCGCGCGATCGTGACCAGTGAAAAGGCGCAGCCGATGCCCGCCGCCGCTGCCAGTATCATCCTGGTAACTTTCCGTGTTTGCGGCGATCGCCTGTCGAATTGTTTCATGAGCCAGGGCCACATCCCCTCCGATATGCCGCAGACGAGGAAGAGGGTCAGTATCCATAGAATGGGCATGACATAGCGGTCCTTGGTGTTCTGGTATACCATGTGGATAAGCAGGAAGCCGGCGAAGAAGAAGAATATCGGCGCGAAGTCCTTTCTTTTATTTTTCCAGACAAGGATGATGCCCCAGATGACGCCGGTTACCGTGACAAGTGCGGGGAGTATGATAAGCGCCAGCAGTCCTGTTTTAACAGCCGCGTTTTCGTTGAACCATGCATGCGTCGCCATCCACTGCGTGAAACCGCCGGTGACCAGGAAGCAGTCGATGATGAACCGGTAGATGTTCGGCCCGCGGTGGGCGATTTCGCTTACGTAGGGATGCCCCCTGGTATTCATGAAACTCAGGAGGAGCCAGGCGGCGACGCCTCCCGCGGCGCATGCCCCCAGCAGGATCGTCAGTATCCATTTTTTCCGGTAAAAGAAGTCCCTGAACATTACCGCCGGGACAATAAACACCGCGTCCCACTTGGTGAGGGCCGCGAAAAACGCCGCTCCATAGGAGAGCTTCGAGTCGCGTAACGCCAGGTACAGCGAAAGGACCGTGAGAAGGGACAGGGTCATTTCCAGTTCCGAGTTTATGGCCATGTACAGCGTGTATATGTTGGTGCCGAGAAGGAGTAGTGCCGCCATCGAGGCTTTTTCTGAAAGGAACCGCCGGTAAATCAGGAAAACAAAAATTAGGTATGGAGCCAGCAGTATAATATTGAGAACAATGGCGGTATGATATATGGGGTCTCCCGTTTGTACGGGGTTCAATCCGGTCAGTAAAGACAGGATAAGAGGGTACAGTGGCAGGAATTTATAATTTTCCCCGGGGAAGTTGCCCTTCATGTACTCCCGGACGGGTTCCCTTATGTTGCTGATATAATCGCCGGTGGGAGTCTCAAAATAGTTGAAATAAAAAACGCCATAGGCAACAGACGCGAGGAGTATTCCCGCCGCGATGATGCTTTTTATCGGCAGTCTATCTGACTTCATTAGGGTATCCCTGTCATCACAGAAGATCACGGCATCTGAAAAAGCCGGAAGATACTACATATTACGATTAACCGAAATGTCAAGATACTTCTTCCGGGACATGATATTCAGATGAAAAAATGTCCTGCCTGACAACGGTTTGACATGCGCCGCTGCGGGTGTTATACCGCAAATGATGATAAAATTGACCGGGAAGCGCGGAGTGGATATATTACTGGTATGGTACATGCTCTGCCGGGAGAATCTTCGTGCGCGTGTCTTCAGGTTTCCCTGCCGCTTATGGCGCTGCAGCAGATGGATGAACGTCTGTTCGTGGGCACCAGGACCAGGGATGAAACGGACCACGAGACCGATGAGCGTAAGAAAAACATACTATGTAAAACCTGCGGCAATGCCATAACATCTGACGAGGCCGCTATCGTTATAGACGGATCGCATGAGCATACCTTCATGAATCCGCGCGGACTTGTTTTCCATATCGGCTGCTTTTCCGGGGCAGGGGGATGCAGTATCATGGGTTCCCCCACATCCGAGTACACGTGGTTCCCCGGTTTTCTCTGGCGCTATGTCATTTGTTCCGCATGCCTGTCTCACCTGGGGTGGCATTATCAGTCGGGAGAGAGCGGATTTTTCGGCCTGATCCTGGACCAGCTGGTCCGGGAGTGATTCACTTTTCCAGGTTTATGTTGAGCTGGACCTTGCTGGCCTTGCGTGAAACTTCCGCCGGGTATTGCTTCTGGACGCTCCATGTGCTGCGGAGCCCGGTCATGAACCGGGTATAGTTTTTCCGGGGGATTTCCACGATTACCAGCTGGTCGCCGCTTGTCTTTCCATCCCGGACTTTTTTGATGATCCTGCCGTCCAGCGATTGCGCGAGGTTCGTGATACCGTCGACCGCGGCCTGGTTCTCGCCCG
>CAZZHU010000026.1:0-15347 GCA_964654045.1 uncultured Leptospirales bacterium | reverse complement strand
CGGAAGCTGCTTTATCCTTTTTCACTGCCCCAAGCCTCTTCCGGGAAACCGTTTTATTTTCCTCGAAACGGTCCGAACTTTCCGCCATGATGGCGTCATCCATCGCCGGTCCGGACGCGGCTACCGTATTCTGCTTAAGGTAGAGGGTGATTTCGGCCTGTTCACCGCCGGCTGATTTTTCTTTTTCCCTGGATACCTGGCGCGACACGGAGCTGTCGGTTACGACCATGTCGCTTTCTTCGCGCGCGGCGGCAGCTTTTTTATCGGGCATCGTTTTCCTTTTTTTCTCGGCGACGGCGGGCAGTGCGCTGCCGCGGGACGTCTCTCTGTCCCCGGTCAATGAGCGTTCGTCTTCCCGGGCCACGCGCGTAGCGGGCTCTTCCGCCCTGTATTCGGCCACCTCGGGCTTGAACGGCTTGAACAGGAGCATCCCGGTCACGGCAAGGGCCAGCAGCGCCGCGGCTTCGAGGGGGACCTTTATTTTCAGCGGGAAAAACAGCTTGTTGATGACGGCGCCGCGCGCGGGCGTATCGATCCTCCGGTGGATTTTTTCAATGAAATCATCCGGCGCGCTGAGGGCAGGAAACGATTCGATTTTCTTCATGTATTTCTTTAGAAATTGCAGCTCTTCCCGGCAGTCGGCGCATGTGCGGAGGTGTTCTTTCACCCGGGTTTTATCCCCGCCGGAGAGGCCTCCCTCCAGGTATTCGGCAAGAAGCAGTTTGATCTCATCGCACTTCATTCAGATGACCTCCCGCAGAGACTCTCTCAGCAGGTGTCGCGCCCGCGCCAGCCGCGACTTGACAGTTCCCAGGTTGACCCCGGTGATGTCGGATATCTCCTCGTACGAGTTACCCTCGAGGTCCCTCAGCACGACCAGTATCTTCAGCTCCTCCGGCAGCGAATCTATGGCCTGGTGGATCAGCCGTGTCTGCTCGTTTTTTTCAAAGACACTGTCCGGATTGAAGGAACAGTCGCGGATGTCAACGGATTCGCTGCCCGGGTCTCCCGGGTTGTCGATGCGGAGCATCTTTTTCCTGATGCGGTTGCCGGAGGACCCTATCCTGTTGCGGCAGGTGTTGATGGCAATACGGTACAGCCAGGTGGAGAAACTTGACTGGAACCTGAACTGTTTCAAATTGTTATACACTTTGATGAACGTCTCCTGGGCGCAATCATTGGCATCGTCATAGTCGCTGACGATACGGAAACAAAGATTAAAGATCATATCCTTGTATTTTATCACGAGACGGTCGAAAGCATTGATATCTTCAGCGAGGAAGCTTTTTATCAATACGTCGTCTTCCTGTTCCGGCCGATTCGTTATGTTACTATTCCTGCTCATTAGACACTATCACATGGAAAAAGATCGTTATTATCATATTAATTATTTATATATATGAAATTATTGAGGGGAGTCAGGGGAGAAGCCCCCCAAAAGCACCCTGCGGGTTTGCCCCGATCGCGAGACGTCATTCTCACAATAAATCTATTATATTCAATTATAAAAATGAGGAGTCAATATTAATTTTAAGTAAATTATGATGAACGATTATATTGACACGTTTATCATCACTCCTAACATTGAAAGTTGCTCTGACCCCTTGAAAACCAATATAATCAAAATAATATATAATATTTTAAATTAATGAATATATAAATCATGAGATTAAAAAAAATTTTTTTAAACCCATCCATGCGGGATTTGTTATTGACTTTATTCATACCTTAATGTATTATTAGTATAATTGTATACTGTATATATTTTTTATTGAAATGAATTTGCCATTTTAATAAACAGATACATGGCGTTAGTTAGTATTACTCTGGCAACCATGACAGTATTATAGGTGATAGTATTAAAGATGCGGTTCATCGATTCTGCTGAATATCAGAGTCAAGGCCCGTATTAATTAAGCAGTTTAACGGTTGATAACCGATTTAAACCCTCCATATCCTTTTCCCCTTCCTGAAGGAGATAAAAATCCTTCAGGAAGGAAAATTTTTTCTCTAACCACTCTTAACAATCTCTAAGCCCCGCCTGTCTGTGATTCTCTTGTTTCAGCAAACATGATTCATACTGTCCGGATTTATTGTTATGCCGGAGGCTCACGGCCGTGAAAATCAGCCTGCTGCCGGATGAATAGCATAAAAAAATATAGTCTTTCTCTTGACTTTTTTGTACAAGTGGTCTAGTATTACAAAAAGCAGCATTAGTTATATTTTCTTCAACTTGCATTGGTCAGGGTATTCTGATTTCATCTGTCGAACGTTTTTAATACCCGCTCTTCCTCACTGGGGGATGGGGAAAGAGATAATCATTAAATAAATATGACCGAATAATTCGATTGTGAACATTTATAGGGGGAGTGTATTGTTTACGCTTCCAGCTTGTGCTATGCGTAATTCCCAGTACTTTCGGAGAGACAGGTGATAATAGTTCTTTTATTTCTGGTACTGCTGCTGTCCCTTGCCATCCACTTATCGTATCTTGCCAGATATATCCAGACACGCAAACCGGAATTGCTGCAGAAGTATATCCTTACAACAATATGTAACGTCATAATTTCAGGAGCCCTGATCTTCGTGGCCCTGTATAAGCCGGAGCAGATCCAGAAAATAAAATTTCCCCTCATGATGTGGATCGTCAATGGTTTCATGATGGTCGTCATGCTTATGACCCAGATAACCATTGCCAGGAGAATATATCAGCGGTCGAAATTGCCGGAGAACTACCACTATAATTTTTTCGGTAAAAAAGTTCTTCATCCTTCAGTGGTGAAGCCTGGCGAAATCGCAGGTTTTTTTGCTTCTATCCCGCTCTTCCTGTTTACGGGAGCATATTTTTTTGCAAAACTAATCAGGTTTTTCCTGTAACAGACATTTATGCCCGGAATGTACAGGGACCCTGCTTTTGCGGCATATATATTATTATACAAGAATTTTTTTGTAGAAATTTTTAAACATTCTTATTATTATGTATCAATACGGTTAAACAGTAACCATATTAATAGAAAATCAGATCTTCAGGGGAGGAGGCTGCAATGGCATTAATTACGAAGAATGTAAGAGAACATGCAGAAAAATGCAAAGAATGTGTTTTGCAAAAAATGAGGAAGTATCTGGAAACCAGCATGCAGGGCGGAGGGAAAACGGCTATCGATAAGGATTCAGCCAAGCAATTCCTGAAGCTGACCAATGTGGTGGAAAAAGTCGGATGCAACCTCTGCCCGTATAAAGGCGATTTTGAAAAGATTTACGGTGTAACGCCGGTCGATTACTTTGTTCAGAAAGAAGTCAGCGAGATGAATATCAAATACTGATTTTCATAGTACATCACTATAAAACGAGAGGACACCCGCTTGCAGCGGGTGTCCTGGTTTCCGGCACTGCTGTCAGCGCATTTTTTATTCCAGCAGTTCCTTCTCCTGGTCGGTTGCCGCATCATACCGGCGCGGTATCATCATGAAAATTACCAGGTTGGTGATGGCCAGTATAAGGGTCATGGTGATGATGATGAGGACCAGCATCTGGTTCTTGATCTTGTCTATCTGCGTCAGGTTGACGCCGATGAGAAAGGTGCCCCACTGCTGGCCATAGAGCCGTACCGGCGCGCCGATGTTCCAGATCATTTCGCCGGTGTCCCGCTTATACAGTTCTTTAATGGCGCTGTCTCCGTTGTAGGATAATATTTTTTTTATTCCTTCGTAGGCGGAAAAGATCCGCTGCGACCTGCTGTAAATTACATCGCGGGCATAATTGTTTGTCGGCGGCTGCGAGTATTTCGAGTTGTGGATGGGGACATATCCGTTTTTATCCATCAGAATGGCAAATTCGAGTTCCTTGTCGAGCAGGAACTGGTCTTCGATTCCCTGTATCCACTTGGAAAAAACAGCGGTATACCGGGTCGTGTATTTCTTGGGGTTGGTTCCGGGGATTTCAATGTAATTTGTGTCGAAAACGTCATCTTTAGTAAGCATGTTGTTTTTAATCATGAAGTACATGATTTCGCTCATGGCCCTGGAACCCGTCATGGCTTCAATGCGGCACTTTTCATAAAGCTGGTTTTCCAGGTTGCTGAAAATCTTATTGATAATAAGATATGACCCGAGACACGACATCAGGCTGAAGGCTATCGCCAGAATTATTTTTCTTCGTAAACTCATAGTGTACTCTGTATTATTAAAGTGGGGTGCAAATGATAGTATGCTATCACATCAGGCGCAATTAATACATATATTCAATATATTGTCTATTATAATTTTCCCCGATTACTATTTTCGGGCTTTACAAATCACTATTTCTGGTTAATATTACATCACGGAATTCTATAGTTTCACGTCATTGAGACGTAATTTTAATGTTTTATATTGACAATTATTACATAAATGCTAATTTGGCAAAAATGATATAAAGGGCATGGTAAAATAAATGTCATTATTCAGACCCAATATTGAGAAATTTATCGCTGAGAATAACATACCCGGCCTTATCAAATGCACCGCCAACCGAGACCCCGAAATAAGGCTTAAAGCTTTTTTAACCCTGGTAAATAAAGAAGATAGAAATGCCGAGATAATGACGGCATTGCGCAAAATGAAAAATGACCGCGATGTGCGGGTCAAAAATACCGCGATCCTGAAGCTGGCAGAAGCCAATGATGAGGGGATCCTTGACGATCTCCATTCCATAATCGTGGAGGGTTCCCAGAATGACAAGATCGATGCCCTGAGGATTCTTGCGTCCCGGGGAAAAATCGACGCCCAGGCCTCCAGTCTCATCGTCCTGGCCCTGAATGACAAGAAGGGCATGGTGCAGCTCGAGGCCATAAGGACCATGGGAGCCCTGAAGGACTATACTTCCATCGTGCACCTCGAGGAAAAACTCCATGACACCCGGCACCAGATACGGCTGGAAGCGGTCAAGGCCCTCGGCAGCATCCAGTCGAATGACGCGATAGAACTGCTCATCGGCTCCCTGACGGACAACAAGCTTGAGATACGGCGCGCGGCGCGCGAGGTAATGGAAAGCATCGGCACCGACAAGGCCCTCAAGGCCCTCAATGACGCGCCCCTGATGATGATGGTAAAACGGATGAACGAAGGCGTTGCCTCCAAGGTTGACGCGCTCACCTATATCGGCAAGCACCGGTTTATCGACGCCCTGCCGCTGGTCCACAAGGCGACGAGCGACGAATACAAGAATGTCCGCTTCGAGGCGGTCAAGGCCCTCGCCCAGATGAGGGATAAAGGCTCTATCAACACGCTGGCCCGGATGATAAATGACCCTTATTTTGATATCCGCCTGGAAGCAGTGAAGGCCCTGGAGCGGATAGTCGATCCCGCTTCCCTCAAGCCCCTTGAGAAAGCCAAGGAAGACCTGAACAAGAGCGTCAGGGAAGAAGCGAAGAAAGCGTACTACACCATCCAGACAAAGCTGGAAGACACGAAAAAGAAATAGATACATCAGGAATTACCGGAATATAAAAAAAGCGAGGTTCATGAACCCCGCTTTTTTTATATTTGCCGGGACGCGTCAGACCGCGGTGGAGCCGCCGTCAACCATGATGGTCTGACCGGTAATGAAGCTCGAGGCCTCGGAAGCGAGAAAAAGGACCGGGTGGACCACTTCGAGCGGCTCCGCTATCCTTCCCATGGGGATCCCTTTCACGACATGGTCGTGAATGTCCTTGTTTGACCAGAAGGGTTTGCTGAAATCGGTACGCACCATGGCCGGGGCCACGGCGTTGACCTGTATGTTGAACGGGGCCAGCTCGGCAGCCAGGACCTTTGTCATCATCTCCACGCCTGCCTTCGCGATTCCGTAAATACCCATCCCCGGCGACGCCTTGCAGCCGGCGACCGATGAAAGGCTCACGATTTTTCCCTTCTTTTCCTGTTTCATAATGGCCGCCGCCTTCCGGGAGCAGATGAAGGTCCCCGTCAGGTTCGTCTCGATTATCTTCTGCCACTGGGCCACCTCGGTGTCCGCCGTGGACGGCGTCATGAGGTTCATGCCGACGTTATTGATGAGGATGTCAACGCGCGAAAATTTATTCATCACCTCGTCAAAGAGGCGGTTCACGTCTTCCTCTTTCGCGATGTGGGCCGCCACTGTCAGCAGGTCGCCGCCTCCTCCAAGGGAACTGGCCGCGGCGTCCAGATTTTCCTTCTTGCGGCCGCAGATCACGACCCTGGCCTTTTCCTCCAGGAGTTTCCTGGACAGTTCCAGGCCGATGCCCCGGCTCCCGCCGGTCACGACGACGACTTTTCCTTCCAGTCCGTAGGTGATGTTGTTCATATCATGTCTCCTTGTTGTTCCAATTGATGACAGGGACGCCGTTGCTGCTGCGGTGATTATTCGCGGTCCGGATGGAATGTCAAATTAAAAATCGGGTCAGGATTGACCGGGGCAATCCGCCCCTTGACGCGAAAATCCCAGGAATGACCCGGGAATTGACAGCAGGGATCCGGGGTGATGCTTAACCGGCGTCGGGGGTGTTCCCGGATTCACCGGCCGTTTCCTGCCTGGGTGATGCCGGCACCAGGTATTTCTGCGGAATGACCGCCAGGATGATCAGGAGCGTGAAGCTCAATATGATGATCATGATGGTCACGGTAAGTATCACCATCTGGTTTTTTATGATGTCGATGCGGTGCAGGGATATCCCCACGAGGTATGCGCCCCAGTGATTGCCCCGCAGCCGAACCGGGGCGCCGATGTTCCACATGCTTTCTCCCGTGTCGCGTTCATAAAAGAACCGCACCGTGCCTTCGCCGCGGTACTGCAGCACCTGCTTGATTTCCGGTTTGTCGGCAAAATTTCTTTTCGAGCGGCTGTAGAACAGGTTTTTATTGTTGTCCGGTCCCAGGGGACGCGAATACTT
Source organism: uncultured Leptospirales bacterium (assembly GCA_964654045.1). Classification (GTDB taxonomy): domain Bacteria; phylum Spirochaetota; class UBA4802; order UBA4802; family UBA5550; genus RBG-16-49-21. The sequence continues at coordinate 8,461 of CAZZHU010000026.1, read as the reverse complement.
GGAGTTGTGCGTCGGTACGTATCCATTCTTGTCGATAAGTATCGAGAATACCACGTCCTCGTCGTTGAGGAATTCGTCCTCGAACTTTTGAATGGTGTTGTCGAAGACAGCGTCGTATTTCGTGCGGAACTTCGGGGGATTGGTGCCTTCTATGGGTACATAGCTGGTGTCCATGATCTGGTCAACAGTAAGCTGGTTGGCGTGGATCATGAGCTCCATGAAAGTATTCATAACCTTGGCGCCGACAAGGGCTTCGATCTGGCATTTCTGCAGGAGCTGGTCCTCGGTCTTGTCGAAAATTTTCGTTATGATGACAATGGAGCCGACGGACAGGATGAGGCATAATCCGATGATTACCGCGAGCTTTTTTTTGAGATCCATGCTGTCCCCTGGCTGTTTGTTTATTTCATTAGAATTTAAAAGCAATACTTGTATCCGGCATTATAAAGAGTGGGAGTTTAAAAGTAAATAAATAATTAGGCGTCAAATCAAAATTATGAACCGCGGGTCAGAGTAACGGCCTGAGGGACCTGAAAATCATCCTTGATCCTTCAGAATTGACGTGGAGCTCGTCTATTGAAATGTCATTGATATCTATTCCCGGGCGGAAGGGATCTATGATGGTTACATTATCGAACAGGGCGGCTGTTTCCCGATAGATGGCGTTATAGCGCTCGACATTCTCCGGGACATGGGGGCTTTTCCTCGTGTATTCATCTGTCGGGGGCAGGATCGGGATTAATAGTATCCGGGCGGATATCTTTTTGGCGCGTTCGAAAAAAGCGGTGATGTTGGCCCTGAACTGTTCCGGCGGCACGTCCGTGATATCGGGGCTCCGTACCCTGTTCTTTTTCACGAATGCGATATACCGCTGCCTGATCCGCGGCGGCATGTACCTGCTTACGATGGCGAATTCCATGCCCCTCTTGTCAAAGAGCCGCGGCGCGGCTTCGGCCATTCCCAGTTGGAGGATCACGATGTCGGGCATGTATGATTCCAGCAGGTCGGCGCCGCCGCCGCCCTCCGTGACAAGGCGCGTGGACGTGCTCCCGCGGGCGGTGCGGTCGATGAAGTCATAGGCGGGAAATTCACGCTTCAGCATGTGTATCCACGTTTCCTCGTATGTTATGCCGGGGCGCGGCATGGAAAGCGAGTCGGTGATGATAATTATTTTTTTATGTTTCATACATTACTATCAATAGGCTTTTTACGAAACTGCGTCTCGTGCTCGCAGGGAAATCCCCTGCGGGAGGATTGTAAGTGGCTCCGCCGCTTAATCCCATTAAAAAAAAATAGATTTGCAACAAGTCTGATATATGCAAGCGGCTCCCCGGGTTATCGGTTTTCCGGCCACAGAGATGATAATAAACCGGGAGGGGGTTATGCGGTCAATAATAATAATGGTCGGATGGAAACAATCATGACATGTTGCGGTTATAACCGGATATAAATCTTCCGAAATAGTTTCTTGACAAATGGATATTTCGCGTTTATTGGAATACAGCTATTTAGGGATAAGACTATACTTTTACCCCGGCGGGAGAACCGTATGGTACTGACAAAAAACGAAAAAATCATGAAATTCACCGGTCTCCTTTACGCCATTATCTTCATCGGCGCTGTCCTGGTTTTTATCTGCCTGCCCGGCCCCATGTTCGCAGTGATGAATGACGTCTCAGCGTCTCTTTTCCCGACGCTGCCCCTCGCGTCGGATTCGGGCAGGTTCTGGCTCTCGCTGACGGTTTCCATGATGGCCACCATCACGGTGCTCTCCCTTCTGATCTATAAGGACGTCAGGAGAAATTACCGCATGGCCATTCCGCTGGTGACGGCAAAGTTCACGTCCTCCCTGTTCGGCCTCGGTTTTTTCTTAGCCGGATTTGCCTGTTCGGGGACCGGGTGGAACACCCTCGCGAATCTTGTCATTCTCTTTTCGGACTTACCCCTGGGCATGCTGATGCTTGTATTATACAGACTGGTCAAAAAGGAGCAGGCCTGATGGGTAAAACAGTAATCGTAGGCGCGGGAATCAACGGCCTTCTCCTGGGGGCGCTCCTGGCCCATGACGGCGAGGAGGTGACGGTCTTCGAGAAAAACAGTTTTCCCGGGGGCAGGGCCTTCCTCTACGAGTACGGCGGATACGTGATGGATTACGGGGTGCACCTCACCCGGTTCGGCCCTGAAAGCTCCCTTGCGAAAATAATGAAACGCCTGGGGGCGGAGGTCTCCTTCCGGAAACTGGGACCTTCGTATGTCATTGACCAGAATGGCAGGAAAACGCTTTTCCCCACAAGTCCCGACGGCATCATTAAAAGCGGCATGTTTACATTCCTCGAGAAGATCAGGCTCATCGGGCTGCTCCTGAAAATAAAGAAGGGCGAACTCAACGAGGGCTACATGGACGTGTCCCTCCGGGACTGGCTGAACCTGAACAGGATAACCGGCGGCGTCCGCCGGTACCTGGAGCTTATCAGCGCATCGGTAATGGTTTGCCCATTTTTAGAGAAGGCATCGGCGGGCGAGATGTTCCGCAACCTTCATAAAGTATTCACCACCGGCCACTCGGCGGAATACCTTGCCGGGGGATGGAAGCCGGTGTATCGGGCCCTGATCGCAGAAATCGAAAAAAAAGGCTCCATCCATTTCGGCGAAAAGGTGAATTCGGTCACACTGGGCAGGGGGAAGGCCACCGGCGTCACCGCGGGCCGGAAGAAATACGCGGCGGACCGCGTGGTGATTAACCTCCCGGTCCAGGAGATCTTCAACATCCTGCCGGAAAACAGGTTTGACGGGGAATACGTCAAGCTGTGCAAGAACCTCGTACCCACCTCGGGCATATTTTTCGACATCGCGCTGAAAAGCAGGGTGGGAGACTGTGACGGGCTCCTCTACACCTACAGCCCCATGACCTATGGCATGATCACGTCAAACCTGGCCGAAGGCCTGGCGCCGGAAGGAGGCCAGCTCCTGACCATGTTCTATCCGACAACGCTGGATGACGTGCGCGACACGAACCTCCGCATGCAGCGGAAGGAGGAGCTGTGGCAGGCCATCAGGAAATATTTTCCCTCAATAGAAGACCATATCCTGTGGAAGCGCGAATCATCGCTTAAGATGGTTGACGGGGCGCAGGTCAATACCAGCCAGACGGAACACCGGCGGCCGGGCGCGGCGCTGCCGGGCTTCTCCAACCTCTACCTCGTGGGCGATTCAATCGCGGCCCCCGGCGCGGGAGGGGACGTGGGCAACGAATCGGTGCTGATAGCGTACTACGTGATTACCGGGACCCGGCTGGACTGAGCACGCCGATGAGGACGCTTTCCCGGTTGGTTTGGGCCGGAAAGCGGGGCAGGGTGTTTACCGGGAAAGAGCCCGCTCCGCTTCCTCGCGGCTATACGCCAGATTCAGCCGTTCGGCAAGCGTTTCCAGTATCCGGAGGGGAGGGTTGGCGATCCGCGTTGAGGAGCAGTCAACGGCCGTAAGGGCCTCTATCATCCTTTCAATGACCGCGCCGGCGCCCGGGTTCAGCACCCTGGCGGTGATGAAGGCCTCGCGTTTTTTCCCGTTATAGTTTATCTGGATGATGTCCCTGTACATTGCTCCATGGTAGCCGTAGGCGGCCTCGATGGACAGGTGCGCCATCGAGTTGTCTTCGCCGTGCCGGTAGATTTTTACCAGTTTCAGTTCCATGATGCCGTTATTGCGTTGCCGAAATCTCTTCCACAAGGGCGGAGAAGAGGGTGATGATATCGGAGTTGGATTTGCGCAGGTAGGCGCAGAGCTGGCTTGCGATGGCCCGGGTTATGGCCAGGCCGGCCGTGGGGTTCTCGTCGCCGAACTTGATGAAATCGTCCCTGTTGATAACCAGGCATTCGCAGTCGGTCTGCGCGACGACCGATGCGGAACGCCGGTCATTATCGATAAGGGCGATCTCGCCCACGTTGATACTGCCCAGGTCGGCTCCCAGGGTCGTCACGGTGTACTGCTCGTTCTGGAGCGTGTTCTTTACAATATCGATTTCACCGTTCAGGATGATGAAGATTTCGTCCCCGTAGTCCCCTTCCCGGATGATGAACTTGCCTTTCCTGTACAGTCTGCGGGAGCAGATCCTGGAGATTTTTCCGAGAATTTCCAGGTCATTTTCGAACATGGAAAAATAGGAAATCTCCTTCAGTTTTTCCAGTATGATATCGCCACTTTCAGGTTGTTCTCTGGTGCGCTTAAACAACGGCATGTTCTGTACCTTTCTCCTGGATTTTCATGGAGCCCTGTTTCCTGCCCTCGATGATGATGGCCCTGCTGTACCTGTTTATCAGGTAGTCGGTCCTGGGATTGATGACGGGCAGGTTGGCCATGAGCTGTTTTACCACTTTCAGGTTGTCCACGAGCTTCGATATGTCCGGTGTTTTCTGCGCGTCCCTGATTGCCTCGGTTTTGCGGGTGAAAAAATTGCCGGTGTTCTCCAGGATGCCGATCAGCAGGGTCCGGTTCCTATCCATGTAGTAATCAAAGAGCTCTCCGTAGGTCCTGCCGATGAATTTTTCCGGAATATCCAGTGTCCCGATGGATACATCCGCATTGACGTTCAGAAGCTCGCTGATGACCTGCGATATGCCGCTTCCGGCCGAGGCGTTGGCAATGATGGACCGGTTGAATTCTGACGAGAGGATTATCTCGTCGCAGTTGGAGAAACGGAGATATCGTTCGAACTTTTCATCAAGGATTTCGGCGCAGGTGTACACGGTCTTTGATATCGACTTGATGGTGATGATGGCCATGACGGTTCGCGAATCCACTTCCTGCACCGAGCCCTGGACCAGGCGGTCTGCGAAGATAATGACCCGGGCCGCCTGCTTCAGATTGGCCCTGCTGAGGACCCGCTCATCGATGAAATCGCCCCGTATGAAGTTGATATGGGTGAACCTGCTGTCGGATTTGAGGTTCTGCACATCTTCCGGGTCGGCGGTATTGATCAGCACGAACTCCGAAGGAAGGAATTCCCTGTTCTTTTCCATGATACTGTTGAGGACACTGGCCATATCCCGCTTCCATCCGCAGATGATAAAGTGATTTTTCAGATTTAGTTCCTTCAAGCCGCGACCCTCCTTTAACTGTTGCTCCACCAGGGCTGACGCGATATTACCGGTGATGACGCCGACCAGCGAAACCCCGAAAAACATCAATAAAATACCCGTGAGGCGCCCCGCGTTCGATTTCGGATAATAATCGCCGTACCCGACCGTGGTTGAGGTTACGAATGCCCACCACACGGCGTCCTCCATCGACCTGATGTTGCTCGAGTTTTCCTCATCCTCGACCATCCGGCCGCCCACCTTGTTGTAAAAGACGTGCCTGCTTTCAAAATAGTACACGGCCACGGAAAGTACCGAGAGTAATATGAAAGCCACCAGGAATAACTTGAAGAAAAAGTTGCGGGCCACCTTCGCGAATACAAACCGGAGTGTTTTACTCTGCCAGACCGCGAGTCCGGTTATGGTCTGCTTTACAGAATCGGCAGTTCCGGAAATGATATTCCCGGCATTTCTCATTAATTGCCGATAGAGATTGATTATTTTTAGTTTCAGCATATAGCGGTTGTGTAAATGATATATAGATACATCCATATATATTGTCGATATAATCATGGTAATAATTAACATGGTTTTGACGAAAATAATAAAATTCATGATCCCCCGATTACGGTACCCGGCAAACCTGCTTGACGTTGCACTGTTTTTTCGGTTATATTGATCATACAGGATGGAGGCTCTTATGATATGTCCCCGTTGTAAAAAGACCATGGTAAAAGAGAACAGGGAAGGCGAGGAAATACTTGTCTGCAGATCATGCAGCGGCATGTGGCTCCACAAGCACCAGCTCAATAATCTCCTGAAAGAGAGCGGCGGAGACGTCGAGCTCTGCTCGTTCAACACTCTGCCGGAAGATGACAGGCGCCCCATAATCAAGTGCCGCGAGTGTCCCGATACGGTGATGCTCAAGATCCATTTTCTCGATTATTCCGATATCGTCATGGACCGATGCCCTTCGTGCGGTTCCTACTGGCTTGATAAAAATGAGCTGGCCAACATGCACAAGTATATCAGGCAGGTGGAAGAGGGGAGCAGCCAGGTTAAGAATGTAACCTCCTATGACCTGCTGGCGAAGATGAGCCGGATCGCCTACGCAATATTTCACTGACGGCGCGGCGAAAATTCCTTGACGAAACGCTCCGGTTTCTGGAGAGATCGGCAATCGTGATCCGCATGGGGATGATTGCCGATGGCCAGCATATACAGGAAAATAACCGGTCTGCCGAGGGATTTCATACTATTCATAGTGGCGATCGCCCTTATAGGTTTTTCCCAGAGCGTCATTAACTCGGTATTCAACAACTACCTTAACGAGATATTCCACATCAGCAACAACCAGCGCGGCATGCTGGAGCTTCCCCGGGAGCTGCCCGGCTTCCTGGTCGTCTTTTTTTCCGCCCTTTTCTTTTTCATGAGCTCGAGGCGTCTTGCGGCCTTCGCCAATTTTCTCGCCGCTGCCGGGATCGCCCTGATCGGCCTGATGTCCCCGACCTATTCCATCATGCTCGTATGGCTCCTCCTGTACAGCATGGGGCAGCATATATTTCTGCCCCTCAACCAGAGCCTGGGCATGGATTTCGCCAGGGAGGGCAACATCGGTAAGCGCCTCGGTCAGCTGACCGGGGCCATAAATATCGCTGCCATCGCCGGGAGCTTTCTTATTTTTGTCGGATTCAAATACCTGCATTTCAGCTTCACCGTTTCCTTTATCATCGCCTCCCTCGGGTTTTTCTGCGCTTCGGCGCTGCTTTTTCTCATGAAGCCCGGAAGCTCCCATCCCGCAAAAACGAAATTCACCATGAGGAAGGAGTACCGCCTCTTTTACTGGCTGAACATACTCTTCGGCACGCGGAAGCAGATTTTTCTCACCTTCGCGCCCTGGGTGCTGATAAAAATATTCGACCAGAAAACAGAAATGGTCGCAACCCTCCTCACCGCCGGGGGAGTTGCCGGCATTTTTTTCAATCCCCTCCTGGGGAAGGCCATCGACCGGCTCGGCGAGCGGCGCATCCTGATGGGCGAGGCGGCCCTTCTCGTCATCGTGTGCGCGGGCTACGGTTTTTCGAAATATATGTTCGATGAAACTGTCGCGCTCTACGTCGCCTTTGCCTGCTTTGTGGCCGATCAGCTGCTGATGTCGGTGGGGATGGCGCGCGCGACGTACCTGAAAAAGATAGCGGTGAAGCCGGAGGATGTTCCGCAGACCCTCACCATGGGGGTCAGCATTGACCATATATTTTCCATATCCATCGCCCTGGTGGGCGGGGTGATCTGGGATGCCCTGGGATACCAGTACGTATTTTTGATCGGGGCCGTCATCGCGCTGGTAAACCTGTTTTCGGCTTCGCGGGTCAGGACCGGCGCGGACAAAGCGGCGGGTCAGGCCGGTGGGAAAGAGGTGCCCCCGCCGCAGATAACAGAGGATTGACGCTCGTAGGCGGGGTCACGTGACCCCGCCTACGGATATATTATTCTTGACTTGTAGTTGAAATTATGTAACTTGAGGCAGTCTATAGCATCAAACAGAAAATAAAAGACATAGTTCAATGAAAAAATATGACTTTTCCGATAACACAACTGTCTAATATATTAATAAATATGAAATTTGAACCGCGCGTGTATTAATTCACGCTGCAATATAAATAACAGAGGGAGTACGGATATGAGATCATTCGTTATACTGACAGCGGCGCTGCTTGTATCACTGGCCGGATGCGTTACCATGCCGGATCCGGTGCCTGTAGATTACCTGGCGGAGAAAAGCGCGGAACAGGGAAAGATCCTGGAAAAACTGGAGAATGCGATCATCGCCAAGAACCACGAGGTAAAGACGCTCAAAAACAAGGAACAGGCGGCCGGGCAGAAAGTCAAAGTAGAAAAGGGAAGGCTGGATATCCTGAAAGATGAAAGTAGACTGCTGAATGAAAAGAAGAAACAGTACCAGCTTGAAAACGATATAGCAAACATCGATGAGAACAACAAGCAGATAGCAATCAAGGAAGCGGAGATAAAAACGCAGGAAGTAAAACTGGAGTACGCGACGGTTTCTTTAGAACTGGCCCAGGCCCAGAGAGAGGTGGCTGAAACGGAATTGTCCGTCATGGTGGCGGAGCTGAATTATGAAAAGGCGAGGATTGCCAGGGAGTACCTGGTAAAGCGCTATGTGGCGAATCCTCCCGCAGACCAGGACAAAAAGAACAGGAACGCCAATCCGGATAAATACGATGAAAAGTATCGCCTCTATCTGGAAAAACAGCGTGAAAGCCTGGTGAAGAAGCGGAATGCCAGGGACGAGGTCGCGCTGAAGCTGAAAATCGCTGAAGACAAGCTTAAAAAATAAGGAAGCAACGCAATGAAAAAACAATATGGTT
>CAZZHU010000025.1:6332-33776 GCA_964654045.1 uncultured Leptospirales bacterium | reverse complement strand
TCGAGGATGCTGATCGTCCTGTCATGTCCGGCTTCCTGTTCGATAAAATCGCATTCCCCCGGTGTTCCCTGGACGAAGCATTCCTCATCGTATTTTTTTCCATAGTTTTCGAATAGCGATTCATACCACTGTTTCATTGCGGTCCCCTTAATGCTTTCCGGCAGGTGAATCCCGCCTCTTTATTTAATATAATAACCGGAAACTCTCCATTTCCCGTCTTTGTCCTTCATGGGGGTGATGGTCTCAATAGAGTCCTTCTTGTTTTTAAATGATGTTTCGAACATGATCACCACATATTCTCCGTCCGGCGCGCCGGGCAGGGATGTCAGGTATTCCCTGGAGTGGAGGGCTCTGCTGATCGTTTCCCCCAGGGGTTTTCGCGATGAAGACATGAGCCGTATCCATTTTTCCTGCGATACGGATTTCCTGAACATGCCGGCCGTCTCGGACCAGCTCTGCGAATACTTGCCATCATCGACTAAGTGCAGCCAGGAGGTGGCTATGACCACCGCCTCGCTTTCCTGTCTGGAAAAATCACCCCCTGCCTTATTCTTGCAGGCCGGCATGAGGATGACAGTTGCGATGATGATGCAGGCGCACAATACCCGCCCGGTTGTTTTCATGGATGGCTCCTTGATGCGTGGCGTTAAATGATTGACTTGTACAATTGTCCGGAGTATATATTTGTCAAATCATTATTGTATCAGCCTTTATTTACTGGGGGATTGGTGCCGATATGCCCAAAGAATTCGCGATTATCATGGGACTGATATTAATCGTTATCTCTTCGGGTAACCTGCTGTTTATTCTCTACGAGTGGTATTGCGACCGGAAATTGCAGCGCAGGGGAGTCGAGACGATCGGGAGAATAACGGACGCCGCCACGTATCCCGATATAGAAAACGTTAATACCGGGCAGTACCGCTTGTACGCTGAATTCAAGGTCGGTGACGCCACCTATCATGCAAACTCACGCTTTGCCGGCGGATCGAGGGATGAGTTTCTCGGCAAAGAAACCGTAATAGTATATGATCCGGATAACCCGGAAAAATCGCGGTTTAAAAACGATATAAGTGTTATTCGCAAAGAGGCGGGATACATAATCGTGCTGTTGGCCGGTAGCGGCCTCGTGGTTTACGGCTTTTTGTGGTAGCTGAAAAAGCGTACATAAATGGAGAAGCACTATGAAAAAAATAATTCTGATCGCGGTTTGCGCCCTGCTGGTATCCTGCAATCTCTGCGGCATGCGCATAAGCCATGAAAACGAGGTCAGCGCAGTCTCTATGATGCCGTTCCTTCTGAATCAGACGTGAACCAGGCCGTTGAGAGTTCCTTCTCTTTCCCCTTGCTGGTAATAGTTATTTCCCTGATGGCGCCGGTGGCGCCGGCGATTTTATCCAGGTCTCTCTTTATCAACGAATAGATGTATCCGGCAACCGTACAGTTGCACCTTCCCCGGAGGGTGAATCCGGTATGGCTCCATGGTTCCGAGTCTTCCGATTCATAAGCCCCGTAAACAGGCCCGGTACGGTGACAGAAGATATAAAACATGGATTGTACCCCTTCCCTGAATTCCTCAGTTGTGTCGGTCGCCGTGATCGATATGGAACAACCGGTTCTCCAGAAGCGGGCGTTGGTAAAATTTCGAGAGGAAACAAGGTCTTCCCATCCTGACACCCTGAAATGGAGTTTTTTGTCCCAGTTGATGTAGAAGGGATAGGTGAATATGCAGTATATCTTCCATCGAAAGATGTATGTCAGCCATGCCAGAACGGCCGCCGTCGTGACAATTCGCGCATTGAAAAGAAAGGGCGTAACCGGCCATTCGGCCGTGGCGATGAACAGGCAGAGCGCGGCGAACAGTGAGGGCCCGCCCAGGAGCGCTATGATAATGGCCTCCTTCCTGGATGAGGCTTTCCTGCCGCCGTGCATGGCCCAGTACACGGCAAAACTATAGGGGTTCCTCAGGCGCGCATTCTTTTTTATCGGCGTTTCCGTTGTCCGCGTTTCTTCTCGCCGGATTTCACCCCTGATATTGCCGGCTTTCTTATTGTATGATTTAAACAGCTTGTCTTTCATTATGAATGTTCATTTTCAATCTCTTTTTTTATGTGGATGAATATAGCAGTAAGTGAAGATATGTTGCAACAATAAATTTGTCAACGAGCATCTATGCCCGATCCCGGCGGAGCTCCGTGGATACCTCGCTCAACAAGGCCGGATACCGCCGACCGACTGCTCTGCCGCAGCAGAATAGGGTGAACGCTGAAAAAGAATTGCAATATATAACAGCGCGTTGTATGTTTCGACCGAGGTGGCGATATGGATGAATTCAGGGTATGCCCGTCATGCGAGTACACGCGCGGCTTCCACGCGGCCTTCAGGAAGGACCCGGAGGGGATCCGGGTCGTTTTCATCTGCCCGGAGTGCGGCGCGTCCTATGATCTCGGCATCATCGACAGCCTGGTCAACGACCTGAAACCGAAACGCGGCGCCGATTATTAACGGACCGATCTGTACCGGTGCAATGGGGCCGGAATCAGCAATGCGGTCCTTGAGAGTACTGCGTGGAATTTACTGCCAAGTACCGCTTCTCCACCGCGGCTCCCTTTGCATGGATTCAGTTCCGGTGGGGCATCATTTTTATTTCATCCTGATGAATTCCCCGAACATCCATGCTCCTTTCCCGTCATAACTCATGCCGGCCTTTACATAGTACCAGTAGTTTTCCCAGTTCTGGACCTTTTCTTTTTTCTCGGTCCTGGCGTAGACTGTTATCTCGGTTTTGGCCGGCACGAAGGGGGACCGGTAATCGGGATAGAGGCGGAACTCGATCTCCTTCGCGGACGCGGACGGTTTCGCCCGCAGCTTCACGTTGGATGTCGTGACGGCTTGTTTTTCCCCTAAGGCGATCACCGCTATGCCGTCCACGCGTTTTTTCTCCCCGGCCTTGACCGCCGAATCCTTTACCGGATATTCGAATGCATCACGATCACCCGCGTGCTGTTTCAGTTTCGGTCTGCAGGTGACATACCGCGAGTAGTGTACCGAATCGTCATTTTTTTCCAGCCGGCACACCGTTTCCCCTATGGTCTCCTTGCAGTCTATCGCCGGACCGCCTTTCTCCTGATAGCATGTAACCGGGCGCAGTAATATATTTTTGCCGGCAATTTCATAATTACCTTCGTTGTGCCAGATGGAACCGCCGTCAATATTGTAGCTCATCATGTAATTATTGTTCTTGAGAAATTTCAGCTCCGATCCCCCTATCCCGCAGCAGCTGAAATAAAAATCGTTCTTCACCAGGAAGCTCTGATCGGGGACCGGCACGGCGGTCGTGGCCGCGAACAGAATTGTGGTAAAGAAGAAAAGAATGAAGAATGCAATTTTTTTCATGGGGATAATCCTTTTTTATTTTTATGACGCGCACATTTCCGCTGGAGACGCGCCTTAATGTTCGTGTCCGGCCATGGCTGGCTTGCGGGTTGACGGGTAACCTGTTCAACCTGCAAACACTTTTTTAACGCTTCCATATGAGAATCCTCTGTCAATGAGAATTTAGCGAAACAGGGACGGCCGGCTGTCAACTGTTGCCGTTTTCTTGCGGCCCCCTCCCCCTAGTTCTTGACAGGAACAGGAGCCCATGGTTACATGTAAACCTTACGGCTTTTCCAATGCCATGAAAAAAAGCGGGTGCGATTGATATGCGTGTTGTAATACTTGGCGCGGGCGTCGTGGGTGTGCAGGTCGCCGCCCAGCTGGTTTCGGAAGGGAAGGATGTCGTCATAATCGAGAAAGACCCGGAGCGGGCGAAATACGTCTCTGGCAGGCTCGACTGCATCGTCGTGAACGAGGAGGGAACGGGAATAACGGCGCTCAGGCACGCGGGCCTGGATGACTCGTCCATTTTCATCAGCGTGACCAATTCCGACGAGGTCAACATGATCGCCTGCGGCATGGTGGCGAGCGAATTCAACGTGCCGGTGAAAATCGCCCGGGTGAGAAACCTCGACTATTCCAGGGCGAAGATCATGGAAAAGTCGTTCCTGGGCATCGACTTCATCGTCAACTCCGAGGTGGAGACCGCGCGGCAGATCGCCAATACCATCGCCCTGGGCGCCGACAGCGACGTGATGCTCTTCGAGAACACCGACCTCCAGATGAGAAATGTAGTTGTCAACCTCGCGTCGTATTTCGCCAATAAGTCCGTCAAGGATATCCGTCACGGCATCAAGGAGGCTTTTCTCCTGGCCGGTATAGTGCGCGGGAACGACTTCATAATACCCACGGGCGATACCGTTATCAGGGAGCATGACAATATCTATCTTCTCGCGACCCAGAAGGATTTCACGAAAATATTCATCCAGGCGGGAAAGCGCCAGGAGACGATTGACCGCATCGTTATCGTGGGGGGCGGCCGCATCGGCGAGCTGGCCTGCCAGTACCTTATCAGGACCGGGAGGAACATGACCATCATCGAGACGAACTACGACCGCTGCAAGGTCCTCTCGGACCGGTTCCCCGACGCCCTGGTCCTCAATGCCGACGTTTCCGACGAAACCATCTTCGAGGAGGAGGAAATCGGGAAGCGGGACCTCATGGTGGCCGTCACGGACAACCAGGAGCTCAACATGCTCGCGAGTCTCTACGCGAAGATCATGGGAGTCAAGCGGACCATCGCCCTGGTGACCAACGCGGGGTACCTCTCCATCTCGTCGCGCCTCGATATCGACGTGGCCGTAAGCCCGAAGAACAGCACCGTTGACGCCATCATGAAGTACATCAGGCGGGGGAACATCAAGAGCCTCCACAGCATCTTCGGCGGCAGGGCCGAGGTGATCGAGTTCCTCGCCAACGAGCAGAGCGGCCTGGTCGGCAGGCGCCTCAGGGACCTCGCGTTTCCGAAACAGTCCCTCATCCTTTCCGTGGTCCGCAGCGAAAAGAACATCCTTCCCCACGGAAACCTGGCTATTGAGCCGGGGGACCTGGTCATTATGATCGGGGCGAAGGAGTCGATTCCCGAGATCGAACGCTTCATCCAGGGTTGACAGGCGGAGAGCTATGAACCCCCTTATACTCGCGAAAATCATCTCCATGCTGCTCATCATCATTTCCGGCTTTATGATGGTGCCCGCGGGCATAGCGCTCTACTGCGGGGAAGAACGTTCCTTCACGGCCTTTGCCGGAACCATTGCCGTCACCGTGGTGTTTTCTTCCGCGGTGTTTCTCATGCTGAGGAATAACAGGGCCGCGGCCCTGTCCACCAGGGACGGATTCCTCCTGGTCACCCTGAGCTGGGTCCTGGCGTCGGCGATCGGAGCGCTGCCATTCTATTTTTCCGGCGGCATACCTTCTTATACCGACGCCTTCTTCGAGACCATATCCGGGTTTTCGACCACCGGCGCATCTATCCTTACCGATATCGAATCGCTGCCGCGGTCCATGCTCTTCTGGCGCTCCATGACCCACTGGCTGGGGGGCATGGGGATCGTCGTTCTCGCCGTGGCCGTCCTTCCCCTTCTGGGCATCGGCGGTCTTCAGCTCATCCAGGCGGAGGCGCCGGGCCCCACGGTGGACAGGCTCACGCCCCGTATCGCCGGTACGGCCAAGCTCCTCTGGTTCATCTATATCGGCTTCACGGTTGCGGAAACGCTTCTCCTTTTGCTGGGCGGTATGGATTTCTTCGACGCCCTGACCCACACCTTCGGCTCAGTATCAACCGGTGGTTTTTCAGTAAGAAATACCAGCGTTGCCCATTATAATTCAGCGTTTATTGATGGTGTCATAACGACCTTCCTGATTCTATCCGGGATAAATTTTACGCTCCATTACCGGCTTCTCACGGGCAGGCTTAAACCGATTATTCGGGATTCCGAATTGAAGGCATATCTCCTGATATTCATAATTACCACGGCAGTGGTGGCCTTTTCGTTATATGGGACGTCATATCAAACAGTCGGAGAATGCTTGAGATATGCTTCGTTTCAAACCGCCAGCATATTAACCGCAACCGGGTTTGCCACCGCCGATTTTGAAAAATGGCCGCTCCTGGGACAGATTGTTCTTTTTTCCCTCATGTTTGTAGGCGGGTGTACCGGTTCTACTTCTGGTGGCGTCAAGGTGATGCGTATTGTGGTGCTTTTTAAGCAGGCGCTTAACGAGATGAAGCTCCTCATTCACCCACGCGGCGTTTTTGCCCTTAAGTTGAGCGGCAGCATGGTAAAAAAGGATATCGTCTATGGCGTTTCAGGGTTCTTTTTTCTCTATATTGCGGTGCTGCTGTCGGTTACGGTTATCGTTGCCTCTGCGGGGCATGATATAACCACTTCATTCACCGCTGTCCTCGCGACGCTGGGCGGCATCGGGCCAGGGTTCGGCAAGGTGGGGCCGATGGATAACTATTCCTTTTTCGAGGATTACGTCAAGTGGGCCCTCTCCTTTGCCATGCTGGCAGGGCGCCTGGAGCTGTACACGGTCCTCGTCATCTTCCTGCCCAAATTCTGGCGCAGATAAGGCTCCCGCCGTTCAGCCCCCTAAATCCCCCGGAGGGGGACCTTTAGAATCGGAATGAGCTATTCTTCAAACCTGATGTTGACCGACCCGCCGTGCTTGTCCTGGAACCCTTCCACTTCCGACATGAAGCTCACCGGTCCGCGTGCGCGGGCCAGGGCCTGGCGCGACATGAGCTGGTAGGTGGTGCGGCGCATGAAGGTGTCCACGGACGTCCCGGAGGAGAAGCGCGCGGCGCCCCCTGTGGGAAGGATGTGGTTCGTGCCGGAGTAGTAATCCCCCACGGCCACGGGAGCGTAGTCGCCCAGGAAGAGTGACCCGACATTCCTGATCCGCCCCAGCCACTCCATCGGGTTTTCCACCATGACCTCCATGTGCTCCGGTCCGTAACGGTTGGAGAAGTCGACGGCTTCCGCGATGTCCTCGACGACGAGGATCAGCCCGCTTTTTTCAATGGACGATTTCTTAATGCCGTGCCTGCCGCACCCCGAATCGATGTCCTTTCTTATTTCTTCCTGCACCCGCTCCGCCAGTTCGCGGGACGGTGTGAGGAGGATGGCAATGGCCATTTCATCATGCTCTGCCTGGGACAGGAGGTCCCAGGCCACCCATTTCGGGTTGGCGCGGCCGTCGGCGATGATGAGGACCTCGCTGGGACCGGCCATGGAATCGATCTGGACCGTGCCGAGGCTGAAGAGGTACGTCTTGGCCGCGGTCACGTAGATGTTGCCCGGCCCCACGATGATGTCCGATTTGCGGACGCTCCCGGTGCCGAGGCCCGCGGCGGCTATCCCCTGGGCCCCGCCCGATTTGACGACGGAGGATATGTTCAGCATGCTGCATATGGCGCCGATGATATCCGGAAGACTGCCGTTTTTCGCGGGCGGGGTGACGAGGGTGATGTTTTCCACGCCGGCGATCTGCGCCGGGATGACGCCCATGAGTATGGATGAAGGATACGAGGCCTTGCCGCCGGGCACGTACACGGCGGCGTTTTCAACGGGCTGGTACTGGACGCCCAGGGTCGATCCGTCTTCCCGGTCGAGGCGTATGTTTTCCCGTACCTGGAGGCGGTGAAATTCCTCTATGTTGCGCCTGGCTTCCTGGAAGGCGCCGTAGAGTTCCGGGGACGTGTTCCTTCGTCCCGCTTCGATTTCCTCGTGCGTGGCGATTATCGAATCGAGTTTCACGCCGTCGAATTTCTCCGTGTAGGACGCCACGGCCCTGTCGCCGTTTTTCCGCACGTCGTGTATGATGGGCACCACCGTATCGATCATGACGGCCGTGAAGTCCTCGCCGAAGCGGTTGAAGAGACGGTCCAGCTCGGCATTGGTAAGGTCGCTCAATGTTCTGATGGGGATCATCCTTAATCTCCTGTGTATGTAGTACGGTTTTCAGCGCGTCCGATTGGCGCGGTATCCATGGACGCCGCGCACTATATCACATATATCACAGCTGTCATCTGTCATGTCAATACTATTAACGGGGTTTAAAAGAGGTGGCGCAATGGGAGGAGTTTTTTCTTCCTCCTCCCATTGAACGCCGGGGGGTTATGAGGTTGTTTTGAAGATTTACTATACTTGATTGATTTAAGTATACTCAATACACGTTCACCCGGCAATAACGGAGTTCAGTGTATTAATCGCTACGGCTCCCGTCAGACAGCCCCCATGGATTCCATGATGCCTGTCAGGCAGCTCCTGACGCCGCCGCTTCGCCGGCTCCGGCTCCCTTGAACCGGATTGTATAGGATGTCCCGCCGTCTGAATCGACGGAGACGCTTCCCTTTATCTGCTTGGACAGCTCGTTTATCAGCTCCAATCCCAGGGTCGTCGCGTTGTTGAGATTGACGCTGCCGGGGAGGCCGATGCCGTTGTCGCGTATGATCAGCGTGTATATTCCGCGGCGGCTTTTCCTGAACTCTATCCGTATCTCTCCCTTCCGGCCGTCCGGGAAGGCGTATTTCAGCGCGTTGCTCAGTATCTCGGTAATGAGCAGCCCGCAGGGGACCGCTTCATTGATGTCCAAATAGATTTCCTCGACATCCGAGAATATGGAGACCTGGCCGCCGGTCCCGCGTGAATGCATCAGTTCGGCCACCAGATCGGTTATATACTCGCGGAAATCGATATGGGCGTGGTTTTCAGACAGGGAGAGCTTCTCGTGCACCTTCGACATCGAGCAGATCCGCTCCCTGCAGTTCTGGAGCATGCCGGCAATAGCGCTGTCATTGATCTGGGTGGACTGGAGGTTTATCAGGCACGACAGGGTCTGCATGTTGTTCTTGACCCTGTGGTGAATCTCCCTGAGAAGGATGTCTTTCTCGTGGAGCGATGCGGCCGCCTTTTCCGCCGCCTGGACCAGTTTCTGTTTTTCAGCGGCATGGCGCTCTTCCGCCTCGTCGAGTTCTTTCGCCCATCTGCGATCCAGCTCCTGCAGGCTCTTCTGCATGTCGTCCAGGGCCTGTTCCGCTTTTTTCTGCGCTGTGATGTCGCGCGATATGACCATGAGCCGTTCAACGTTTTTCGATTCGCCCGCCACGGGGGTAATGTCCACGTCCCACCACGCCGGCTCTTTCTGCCCGGCAAGGGACCCCTGGAAGTTGCCGCTCATGCCCTTGGCCGCGAGCCGCACGGCCATGTTGACCGCCGCCTTTTCAAGCCCGTTGAAATAATCCTCGAAATTCCTGTTGAGCGCCTCATTCAAGCCGGCGACGCCCATCTGCCTGCAGGCGGTTTTGTTCATGAACAGTATCTTCCCTTCCGTGTCCAGGAAGAGGATAGAGTCGTTGTTGCTGCTGATGAAATGATTGAACAGCTGATTGTAGTCCCGGATAGCTTCGTCCGCGGCCAGGGATGCGGTAAGATCTTCCATTATAAGTATCCAGCAGACCGGACCGGTGTCGCGGTCTTTCATAAGGTGAAATAAGAACCGGCCCCGCCGGATGCTGCCGTTCTTTCGGATGTAGTCGGCCTCTATCTTGCTGCCGGCGCCTATTTCAAGGTCCGGGCCGGTGAATCCGCCGTCGTCTTCGGGATTCGGTATGAGGATGTCCTGCAGGGTCAGGCTCATGAGATCAATTTCAGTGTATCCGGTCACCTTGGTGAAGGCGTGGTTGGCACGCATGATGCGGCGGTCCAGGCTTACTATGGCCTGGGGCGAGTAAGACAGGTTAAAAGCGGTGTTGTAGATTTCCTTGCTTTTAAGAATGGTGTCCAGCGATATGCTGGAAGTATTTAATATGGCATTCACTCTGCTTCCGCCCGTCCCTCTTGATGGTAATAATATACGGGGGCGGGAAACCCGGGGCAATAGTTAAAGATGCGGTTTTTACCTGCAGAATCCGTTATTTGGCGATGGTGGAATCTGTTAGGGGTCAGCCATGCTGCGTCGAGACCCACTGGACCGCGGCCTTGACCAGCTCCGAGCCTTTCTGTATCCCGAGCTTGTCCTTTATCTTTTTACGGTGGCTCTCGATGGTGTTAACGCTGATATTGAGCTTTTTCGCGATGTCGCCGGTGCTCATGCCGGCGCCGATCATGCGGAATATTTCCAGCTCGCGGTCGGACAGCACTTCGGGCATGGATTCGCCTCCCCCTTCCCTGCCCTGGAACAGGCGGTCGATGATCCTCATCGATATCCTGCTGCTCAGGTAGAGGTCTCCCTTCATGACGACGCGGATCGCCTCGATTATGACCGCGGGCGCCTCTTTCTTCGCGACGTATCCGCGGGCGCCGGCCTTGAGGGCGCGCTCCGCGTACACGTTCTCATCGTGCATGGAGAGGACGAGAGTTTTGATCCTGCCGTAGCGGTCGCGCAGGGCCTTGATCAGGTCAATGCCGCTGACCTCGCTTTCCAGCGATATGTCGACGATGGCGAGATCGGGCTCTTCCTGGCTTATGTTCCGGATGGCCTCCTCCGCGCTGCCCGCCTCGCTGATGACCGTGAGGTCCTGTTCCCGCTCGATGACCTTTTTCATGCCCTGGCGTACCAGGGGATGGTCGTCGACGATCATGATTTTGATGATGTTTTTATCGGTCATAATGATTTTTCCCCTCCACGGGCTCACTTTCCCCCCAACCCCCCAGGGAGGGGCGGCATGAATAAGTAAGCTAAAGTCCCCCTCCGGGGGATTCAGGGGGCATTGGGATTCGCCTTATATATTATAGTACACAAATGAGTGGTCTGTCAATAATGTATAAGGGGATTTCGGTAATAACAGATTCCGCTATATTCCCGTCTCCGGGTCCCCCCTGTGTTACAGGTAGGTTTCGATAAATTCCTTCCTGACCGCCACGCGGACGATGAATCCCCCGGGGGTGTTCTCAAATGAACAGGTCCCGCCGATGATGCCGGCGCGGTACTGCATGATCCGCAGCCCGATTCCCGCGCCTTTATGCTGGATATCGGGAGCCCCCCTGCCGTCGTCGCGGATTTCAAGGTAAAGGCCTTCCGCGTCATCGGAGAGGACAATGCCGACGCGGCCGGCCTTTCCATGCTTGATGGCATTGTTGATCGATTCGCGGCAGATAAAGTAGAGGTTTATCACCACCGAGCTGTTGACAACCGGCTCCCGGACCCTGTTGTCAAGGCTGCAGGTGATTCCAAAGAGGGTTTCGGTGTCGTCGGCAAGCTCGCGCAGGGCCCGTTCGGCGTCGTACGATTCAAGGCGCGTGGTCCAGAGGCCGCTTGATATCTTGCGCGCGTGGTCGATCGATTCGGCGATGTTGGCTGATATCTCCTCGATGTCCCCCAGCTCCGGGTAGCCCTTTTCCTTCATGGAGCCTTTCAGCGCCTCCGCCAGGAAGGCGATGCCGGTCAGCTTCTGCCCCAGGCCGTCATGCAGGTCCTGGCCGATCCTCTGGCGTTCCAGCTCGCTGATCGCCATGATGTCCTTCTGGAGCCGCCTCGTTTCCGTTATGTCATGGGCGAAGACCGCCAGCTTGGTCACGGCCCCCTGGTGGTCCGGCACCGGGTAGATGACCGTGTCGTACCAGCTGCCGCCGAGCTGGTTCTCGAAGCGGACCGCCTTGCCGGTGCTGAAGACGGCCTCCATCTTTTCCCGGTAGCGCGCGGCGCTCACCCGGCCGATGAACCCGAACATGGATTTCCCGATAATGTCCTTTTTCGGGAGGCGCAGCCTCTTCTCAAGCTCGGGGTTTGCGTCGATGATGGTCCCGTCGGCGGAGGCGAGGAAAACCGGTTCGCTCGGCGAGTTGATGAGGGCCCGCGCCACCTCTTCCCCCTCGCGGAGCCTGATCTCAGCCTTCGCGTGTTCATCGATCTCGTTCACGAGCTTCTTGGTGCGTTCCCGGACCCGCTGTTCCAGGAGCTCGTTGGCCTCCTGGAGCGCGCTCTGGTAATGGAGGCGCTGCAACGCCATGGCGTAAAGGTCGGCGAGGCGCCGGACCGTTTCCAGGTCGCGGTCGGTGTAATCGTGCGGCGCGTTCGCCAGGGAAATCTGTCCGAGGAGCGTGTCTCCGGCCACGGCCGGTACTGAAAGAAAGTTGCTTAGCGCCACGTGGCCCGCGGGCAGATCCTTTGACGCGGGGTGCTCCCGGGGACTGTTGGTGTAAAAGGGCTTCATGGTATTGAGGGCGTGGCCCCAGAGGGCGTCATATCCGCCCTTGCGGTTTACCGGGAAGGTTATCCGCTGCTGCTTTTCGGTGAGGGCGCATTCCTTCCCCATCATGGCGGTGAGGGAATGGCACACGAGCGATTTGGTGCGGGGGTCGATGACGCCGACGTATCCGTGTTCGCTGCCGGTGATGCGCTTCGCCCGCTCGAGGACCTCGATGCCCATGTCCTCCACGGTGATTTCCGGCCGGATGATGGTTTCGGAGAGATGGGCAAGGGCGCCGTTGACCGACAGCTCCCACTGGAGGTTCTGCTCCAGCTTCCTGCGCGCCGATATGTCGCGGGCGATTATCTGGAAGCCGGAAATCCGCTCATGTTTCATGAGGGGTGAGATGAATATCTCGACGAACATCTCGGTCCCGTTCCGGTGGATGACGGGGAGCTCCATCCGGTGCAGCTGGTGTGTTCCCATGATTTCGCGGTAGATGGCGACGTAGTCCGGCATGTTCCTTTTGTCGAGTATGGGCAGGTCGACCAGGTTGAGGCCTTTCGTTTCATTCCGGGAATACCCGGTGTGGGACTCGTAGGCCGGGTTGACATTGAGCACGAAGCCGTCGATGCTGAAGATGAGGATCGGCTCGGGGGATTCCTCGAAGAGGGTCCGGTAGCGCTCCTCGCTCTCGCGGAGGGCGTCGTCGGCGCGCTTGCGCTCTATGATCTTCCAGGTGTCCTCGGCAAGGAGCTCCAGCATGTTCACATCGCTCTCGTCGTAATCAGCCTCCTTGTTCCCCACGCCGATGATCATCGTCACCCTGTTCTGGTCGATGACCGGCACGGACAGGTGGCGGATGACGGTCGTGTGGCCTTCCGGGAGGCCCTGCATGCCGGTGACGGCGGCGTAGTCGTTGTGGATTGCGGGTTTCCCGGTCTTCGCGCAGTCGGCCCAGATGCCGGCCCTGGCCAGGGGGTAGTGGGTCCCGGCTGTTGCCGTGCAGGTCCTAATCGCCTCCTGCGACCAGGCGTAGTATTCCACCATCTTCTGGTCGTTGCTGATGAAGTGAAGGTACGCGATCCTGCTCCGGGTCAGGCGGACCGCCTCCTCCAGGACCAGGTCGACAATCTCTTTTTCCTGCAGGAGGGAAGCCTTCTGCCCCAGGCTGATCAGGGCCTGGAGGCGCGTCTCATTCAGCTGCAGGGCAGCTTCCGCCTCTTTCTGCCGGGAGATATCGCGGAAGATCCCCTGTACCACGGTTCTCTCCTCCATGCGGGTGACCGCGGTGTTGATGGTGACGACCTTAATGGCGCCACTTTTTGTCACGATGCGGACTTCCACCGGCTCCGCGCTTCCCCTGGCTTTTTCTTCAAAGACCGTCCTGATGGAATCCATTTCGTCCGCGGGATGGAGCGCGGTGAAATGCCGGCCGACCATCTCGTCCCGGTTCGTTTCAAAGAGCCATTCTGCTGAGCGATTGCAGTCGAGGATGATTCCGGATCCGGCGTCGGCCCAGATCATGGCGTCCATGGCGTTTTCAAAGGCAAGGCGGAACCGGATCTCGCTTATCCGGAGCTTCCGCTCCAGGTCGCTCCGCTTCAGCGCCGTTTCGATGGTGGTGTACAGGTCGTCCATGCTGACCGGCTTGACCAGGTAGCCGTAGGGGTTCGTTTCAAGGGCCCGCTTGAACATTTCCGGCGAGCTGTAGGCGGTGAAATAGATCACCGGCATGTCAAAGTCCTTCTGCAGCATGTGCACGGTCTCGATGCCGTCCAGGTCGCCTTCCAGGGAGATGTCGGTGATGATCAGGTCAGGCGTGAGCTCCTTGACCTTCGCCACGGCCTCCGCCCCGGAGGCCACGGGGTCGAGGACCTGGTACCCGATGCGGCGGAGGGTGTTGCGGAGGTCCAGCGCGGTGAGCCGGTCGTCCTCGATGATGAATATTTTTTTTTCCTTCATTACCCTTTCCCGCGGCGTGCCATGGGCCTCAGGGCCGGAAGCGCTGGGCGATGGGGATGCGGCGTCCCGCGCCGAAGGCCTTCGCGGTCACCTTGATGCCGGGCGCCGCCTGGCGCCGCTTGTACTCGTTGATGTTGACGGTGTGAAGGACGGAGCGCACCACGCTTTCCTGGAAGCCGCGGGCTATGATCTCGTCCGCGGACAGGTGGTCCTCGATGTAGAGCTCCAGTATCCGGTCCAGCGTCTCGTAGGGCGGGAGCGAGTCCTGGTCCTTCTGGTCCGGCCGGAGCTCCGCGGAGGGCGGCTTGGTGATGGACGCGTCCGGGATGATCTCGCGGTCGCGGTTGATGTGGCGCGACAGGTCGTACACCAGGGTCTTGGGAAGGTCGGATATGACGGCGAGCCCGCCTGACATGTCGCCGTACAGGGTGCAGTATCCCATGGCCAGCTCCGACTTGTTGCCGGTTGAGAGGACGAGGCTTTTCTCCTTGTTGCTGACCGCCATGAGGATGTTGCCCCGTATCCGCGCCTGGATGTTCTCCTCGGTCACGTCCTCGGGCTTTCCGCGGAATATCTCCCCGAGTATGTGCCGGTACTTGTCGAAGAGGAAGCGGATCGGCACGGTTTCGAAACGTATCCCGAGGTTTTCCGCCAGGATACGCGAGTCGTCGACGCTCCCCGCGGAGGAATAGACCGACGGCATGGTTATGCCCGTGACGTTTTCCGGTCCCAGGGCCTGCACCGCCAGGGCGGCCGTGAGGGCCGAGTCGATGCCGCCGGAGAGCCCGATCACCACGCTTGTAAATCCGCACTTGCGCACGTAGTCGCGTATGCCCAGGACCAGGGCCTGGCGGATCTCCTCGATATCGCTGTCGCTGATGCTGGTTTCCTCATCCGAATCGGGGTCAATAACGGCCAGGTCTTCCTCGAAGGGCCTGGCGCGGCCGATTAACCTGCCCTGCCGGTTGAAGGCGATGCTGTTGCCGTCAAAGACCAGGCTGTCATTGCCGCCCACCTGGTTGACATAGACCACGGGCACGGCATGGTGCCGCGCGATATCGGCGATCATTATCCTCTTGAACTTGTTTTTCCCCCGGGTGAAGGGCGACGCGGAGATGTTGATTAGCAGGTCAGCCTTCCGGGCCATCAGCTCACGGACGGGGTCCGTGTCGTAACGGCGGCGGTAATCGTATTTTTCCAGCGTCCCCTCCGTCGCGCGGCCTTCGGCGTAGAAGTCGAGGTCGTTCCAAATGTCCTCGCAGATGGTGACGCCGATGCGCCGGCCCATGAATTCAACAACGGAATGCTCCCGGGCCCGGGAGAAATACCGGAGCTCGTCGAAGACGTCATAGGTGGGGAGCAGGGTCTTGAAGTGCCGGGACACGATCTTCCCGCCCGCCATGAAAGCCGCGGCGTTGTAGAGGAGGGGATGGTTGTCCGGGTCCTTGTCCACGTACCCGCAGATGACCGCGACCCCCGTGCATCTGCGCGCTATATTCTCAATTGAAGCGAGGTTGTCATTGATGAGCTTCCGGTTTTCCAGCAGGTCCATGGGCGGGTACCCGATGGTGGCCATCTCCGGGAATATGACCAGGTCGGCGCCGAGGGTCCCGGCATCCTGGATGAATGATATGATCTTGTCCCTGTTGCCGGTTATATCGGCAATGGTCGGATTTATCTGCGCGATGGCGATCTTCATGTACCGTCCTCCGGAAAAAACGTTTCAAGGATATAGCCTATGAGGATTTTATCAATTCAAATTTTTTTCACCTCACCCCCTGGGTCTTTCTCCATCTAATAAATCCTCACCTCCTAACCCCCTCTCCATAAAATGGAGAGGGGGAATCCAGGAATATAAATCTAACGGAAGCCCTCTCCTTTTCAAGGAGAGGGCGCGCAGTGCGCAGGTGAGGTTAAACAGGGGCACCGAAGAGGTGAGGATACAAGGATTTGTACAGACTGCTGTTAATAGGTTTAAAATAGCTTCTCCTGTGGGGCAGAGTAAAGTAATCTACCGATAGTTATCGGTGCAACATAATGTATACTATTTATACTAAAATATACATAATATTCCATTAATGCCCAATTAATAAATGAACATAAATATATAAATGTATAAATAATATCACACTAAGTGACATCAGGTAATACTATGTCTAATTCGAACTATGCCTCATTATATTTTCAAAAAACCGGCATCCTTTTTTATTGACTTTTTTATGGAGGGCCATAAGATGTTTTGTAACCCAGGCACGGTCCCGAGGTCATTAATGGATGTTTATTACATCCCCACGGTTTTTTTTACTCTTTTTTTTGTGGTTGATCCGCTCGGTCTGATCCCGGTTTTCCTGGTCTACCTGGCGGGATACCGTGACCACAAAAGAAAACGGATAATAATACGGTCCATTGTAATATCCATTGCAGTATCCGTATTCTTTATCCTGCTGGGAAGATATCTCCTCGGGTTTCTGGGGATTTCGACAGGATCCTTCCTGGTAGCAGGGGGGATCCTGCTTTTTATTATTTCCATGGAAATGCTGCTCGGCCAGGCCTCGCGGGTCAAGATGCGCGACATCGGCGACCATGACCAGCCGGAGGAAGAGCGCGACGTTTCGGTGTTCCCCCTGGCGATCCCGATGCTCTGCGGCCCGGGAAATATCGCCGCCCTGGTCATGTTCAGCACCCAGGCCGACGGGGATCCCGTGAAGCTCGCCGTCATCACGGGCCTCTCGATCGCGGTGTTCCTGATAGCCATGGTGGTCATGTTCTTTTCGGTTTATATCAGCAACGCCCTCGGCACCACCGGCATTTCCATCATGCAGAAGCTCATGGGACTGATCCTCTCGGCCATGTCGGTGCAGTTTATACGGAACGGGCTGTTCGAATTGGGAATTATCAGGTGATCTCCGGGGACCGGTTCCGTTATCGGCGGGCTTTCCCCGCGGCCGCCTCCGTTTTTCTATTATGACAGGACATATAAAAAAAGTTTTCATATACATCCTCTGCATCGCCATTGTCGCGCTCTACGTGGCCGTCAGGGGTATTGATGACGTCAACTATTCGCTGAACTTTTCCCCCATCAAGAATATCTTAGTGCGATACCTGGAGGGAAGCCTCAAGGCCCCGGTGAAGGTCGGGGTGCTCCATGTCGCGCTGTTCCAGGAACCCGGCATCACCTTTTCCAGGGTGGCCATCGGCGCGCCGGAGGGCTTCCGCGTGACTGCCGGCGAAGTGACCCTCCATTTTTCGCCGCTCCAGCGGTTTACCGCGGGGGACTGGCTGAAGCGCATCCGTCTTGACCGGCTCCGCCTTGATGTGACCGTCAATTCCCTGTCTGACAGGCCAACCCTGCCGGACTTTACCCTGCCAGAAATCGAGCTCCGGGACCCGGACGTCACCATCCGCTTCGGGAAGAACATTATCTCTCTCGAGGGTCCCATGGGGGGGTATGCCAAAGTCGTTTTGAAAAAGGGCATCCGGATCACCGGGGAGCTCCGTTTTGACAACACGAACTTCCGGTATAACAACGACATCATCCAGCTGCGGGGCTCGGTCATGATGAAGGGGCGCGATGTATACTCGCCGGGCCTTGACTTCATCTCGGAACCGCTCGTGGTGTCGGCGCTGGGGACCTATACCGCCGGGGAGCGGAGAAGGTTTTACGGCCGGGTCCATATCAGGGGCCTGGCCATCGGCGGGGGAGGCGGCGGCGGGACCCCCATCCTGGACGCGATCCTCGAACAGCTCAGCGGCGGCGCCGATTTCAGCATCTCTGACATGACCCTCTACGGCATCCCGGTGGACACGGTCACCGCGAAGGCCGAGGCGAAGGACGGCGCTCTCATCCTTACCGGGCTGCAGGCGCGGGGCGCTTTCATAAACGGCGACGGGAGCGTCATCATGGCGCCGGGACAGAACACCGCCTTCGATGTCGCTTTCGTGCTGAAAAATTTCGGGATCAAGCGGGTCCTGGACACCGTTTTCCCCGGAAAAAAGCCATGGGTCGAGGGGGCCATGAACCTGGAAGGGAGGGTCTGGGGCAACAGCGGGGCGATCTGCGGTGACCTCCTCTTTTCATCCTTCAACGGCAGGCTCCTGAAGTTTGAGGCGCTTTCGAAGATGTTCGGCGCCTTCAATTTCTACAAGCTGGTCCTGAACCGCAACCCGGACTTCAGGACCCGGGGGTTTTCGTACAATTCGATTCTCGCGCGGCTCACCATCAAGGACAGCGTCATTTCCTTCGATAACTTCTACCTGGACAGCAATTCCATCCAGCTTTCCGCGAGCGGCACCTACGCTATGAAAACCGACACCATTAACGCGCTCCTGGGCATCAGGCCCCTGGAGACCATCGACCGCGTCGTGGGCCTGATCCCGGTCATCGGCTGGCTCCTCGTGGGGGCGAACGAGGGGATGTTCATCATCTACTGCCGGATGAGCGGGAGTTTCGACGGCCTCAGGGTCGTGCCGGCCCCGATGGTCACCATAGCCCGCGGCATCGGCGCCACCCTTAAGCGCACCATCATGCTTCCCTATACCATCTTCACCAGGCCGCAGAAACTGGTCCCCGGCATGCTGGACAAGTAACCGCGCCGTCAGAACGCATACGCGGCGGAGAAGGTCACGCCGCCGAGCTGGTCGAACCTGGTCGTGTAGTTCTGAAAGAATTCACGGGGCGACGCGCTCAGGAGTGCGAAGGTCATGGCCTGGTACCGGCCTCCTATGGTCAGGGTGGTCCTGGCGGGCTCGATGTAATACGAGAGCAGCACCTCGTCGATGCTCTTGAAAGCCAGGTGGGTGTTGACCTTCCTCTTCTCGAACTGGATGTACCGCTGCAGGGTGCCCCCCATGACATAGAGCGACAGCCGTACCTGCGCGGTGAGGTTCTTCACGAGCTCGATCCTGAGGTTCACCCCGAAGCCGGGGCCGCAGTCGTACTGGAAGGAGCGGAGCGAGCCCCGCAGGGGGAGTGGACCGGGCAGGACCGGCCAGAGGCTGATCAGGACGCTGTAGTCGCCGAAATATTTGTCCGCTTCCAGGTTGACGGCGATGAAGATATCGGAGAGGGGCCGGGGGGTGAGGCGGAAACGGTGGTAGAAGGATTGATTATGGGTCATCATGTGAGATATTATTCACACCGGAGATATATTTATTGTAAAATTAAGAATTATTCTTGAAATAAATATACCCTCTGTGACTATTGGCTCACCTTTCTGCTGAAAGCGGGCGCCTCCCGGCGCCGGGCATTTCAGCTACTATATCCAGAGGGAGGATCAAATCATATGGTTACATATGAGCTTACTGTCATTCTCAGAAACAAGGAAACGGAATCCCTTATCGCCAGGACAAAGGATATCCTGACAAAGCACGGGACCACAATCCTGAGCGACAATTCCCTGGGGGTCAAGAAACTGGCATACCAGATAGACCGGGAAAAAGAAGGCTATTATCTTTTCATGAACGTCCAGATTCCGCCTGACGCGGTGAAGAAAATCATCAGCGAGTTCAGGCTGAACAGCGATATTCTGCGATACCTGTTTGTCAAAATGAAAAAAGCGGCAACTGCCTAAAGGAGGCACCCCATGGCCAGCGATCTGAACAAGGCAATCCTTATCGGCCGGCTCACCAAGGACCCGGAACTCCGGTACACCCAGAGCGGCACGTCGGTCTGCAGTTTTTCCATAGCCAACAACAGGACCTACGTGACGGGCGGAGAAAAGAAGGAGCAGGTTTCCTACTTTAACTGCGTCGCATGGGCCAAGACCGGCGAGGTCATAGCAGAGTACTGCAAGAAGGGAAAGCGCATCGGTATCGAGGGGCGGCTCCAGCAGCGTTCCTGGGATGACCAGGAGGGGAAGAAGCGGCAGACCGTGGAGATCGTCGTGGACAACTTCCAGTTCCTGGACGCGCCAGGCGGAGGCGGAGGCAGCAAGGAACCGCCCGCGGACGTGCCGTCATCGTCCCACGAACCTTCATCACCGAACACGGACAATCCTTTTTCGGATGAGGATATTCCATTTTAATGCTATTGAAATAATCAACCAACATAATAATTGAGAGGAACACATCATGTCTGACACCATAGATAACGAAAAGACAGAAGGTCAAACACCCGAAGCACCGGCAGAACCGGTCCAGGCGGCTCCCACGGCCGAGCCCGCGCAGGCGGCGCCGGAGAAACCGGCAGGCGACAGGCCGGCAGGCGATAGGCCGGCAGGCGACAGGCCTCCCCGCACGGATTATCGTGAGCGGAGCGACCGGCCCCGGGGCCCTCGCCGCTTCGGCGATGACCGCGAATCCGGCCCCTCCGAGGGCGGAATGAGGATGCCACGCTTCAGGAAGAAGGTGTGCATCTTCTGCCAGGACAAGAACAACGCCATTGATTACAAGCGGCCTGATCTCCTCGAGCGGTTCATAACCGACCGGGGCAAGATACTGCCGCGGCGCGTCACCGGCACCTGCGCCAAGCACCAGCGGCTCGTGGCCCGCGAGATAAAGCGGGGCCGCGCCATTTCCCTGCTGCCCTTCGTGGAGCAATAAATACAGTGTTTGCGTTTCTGGCCGCCGCAATCGGCGCGCTGATGCTGATGGCCGGCTCCGCCTACCTGTATTACCGGCTCGAGTGGAAAGCGCTGGCCATATTCGCGGTCCTTATCGGGTCGGTGCTGGTTGTTACGGGGAGGGTGGCCGATATGCCCCTGGTGGCCGGGCCCTTTCTGCTGGGCGGTGTCGGGGGATACACCTTTAAGAACGGAAAGAGTTTCGAGTTTTACATGCTGACGGCATCCATCTCTCTTTCCCTTCTTGTTACCGGCCTGTTCTACTACCTTGCCTATTACCAGAATGTCGATTTTGCCGGCATGCTGAGAGGCGAGCTGGTGAAGATCATGGAGATGGGCGGCGCGCCGGATGATATCAAGCGGCAGTTCCTGGCCGAGTTTGACGTTTCGCGGAACGATATAATGGCCCGGGTGCCTTTTTCATCTTTTTTGAATTCAATGGTCCTGTCCGGGCTGGGTTACCTGGTCATCGGGCGGTTCCTGTCGAAGACGGTGCAGGCCGGCGCCGTGGCCGGGCTGGAGTCGTTCCGGCTGAATGATTATTTCATATTTGTGCTGATAGGGGGCCTGGCGGCCTATTTACTTATTGACAAAAGCGAATATTTGATCCTTCATAGTGCCGGTTTGAATATCGCTCTTATAGCGGCGCTGCTCTATTTCGTGCAGGCGCTGGGACTCATAAAGTTTTTTCTGATCAGGCGGGGATTGCCCGGCTACTTCCTTCCCCTGGGACTGACGGTGATGCTGATCGCGGGGATTTGGATGGCGCTCTTTCTTTTCATCATCCTCGCGGGACTGGGCGCGCTGGATGTGTGGGCTGATTTCAGAAAGCGGATAACCGCCGGTACAGACAAAAAGGACACTGAATAAGAATTTTTCATATACCAAGGAGCATGCGATGAAAGTCATATTACAAAAAGATATACCCAACCTGGGCGACGCGGGCGACATCAAGGAAGTATCGCCCGGCTACGCGAGAAACTACCTCCTGCCGAGGAAGCTGGTCATCATGGCCAACGAATCCAGCAAGCGGGCGATAGACCACCAGAAGAAGCTCGTCAAGATCAAGAAAGAGAAGCGGAAAAAGCAGAGCGAGAAGCTCGCCGAAAGCATAACCGGCCTTGAGCTGCAGATAGCGGTGCAGGTCGGGGAGGAAGGCAAGATCTTCGGCTCGGTCACTGCCATGGATATCGCAAAGAAGCTGAAAGAAAAGGGATACGATATCGACAAGCGGAAGATCCTGATCGAGACCCCGATCAAGCAGGAAGGGGAGTTCACCATAAAGATCAAACTGGACGAAGGGCAGACCCCCGCGATAAAAGTCATCGTCGGCAAGGAGTGATGCATGCTCTCCGAAAAGCTTCCCCCGCAGGATGTTGAAACCGAAACAGCCTGCCTGGCCTCGGTGCTACTGAGCAGGGAAGCCCTCTACAAGGTAATCGAAATCCTCCAGCCGGAGGATTTTTACCTGGATAAACACCGTATCATCTTCGGAGCGGTCGCTGAACTGCTCCGGAAGGACCTCCCGGTTGACCTCACCACGGTTAAACAGCGCCTGACGGACCATGGCGCCTTCGAGAAGATCGGCGGCGACCCCGCATTGGTCGAGCTCTACCGGGCCGTGTCCACCTCGGCGAATGCCGAGTTCTACGCGAAACGCATCAAGGAGCTTTCCCTCAGGCGGCGCCTGATCGATGTATCCACGGAATCGGTGGAAAAGTGCTACGACATGTCGATCGAGACCGAGGAGCTGGTGGACCAGATCGAGAGGGAGATCTTCGATGTCACCGAGAGGCGCATCACCGCCGACTTCAAGCCGATCGAGGACGTGCTCCACGACACCATGAACAACATCGGAAACTGGTACGAGACCAAGCGGGTCGTGACCGGGGTCGGCTCCGGGTTCCGGAAGCTCGATGAAATGCTCACCGGGTTCCACGCGGCGGAACTCATCATCATCGCGGCCCGTCCCGGCATGGGAAAGACCGCCCTGGCCCTGAACATCGTGAACCACGTGGCCCTGAAGGAAAAAAGGCCGGTGCTTTTCTTCTCCCTTGAAATGCCCGCCACCCAGCTGGGCATGCGGATGCTCTGCATCGACGCGATGATCGATTCCCAGCTGGTGCGGACCGGCTACATCAAGTCCGAGCAGATGCACAAGCTCATCGAAACATCCGGGAGGCTTTCCCGGTCCTCCATATTCATAGACGATTCGCCGTCATCCACGGTACTGCAGATGCGGGCCAAGGCGCGGCGCCTGGCGCAGAAGCACAAGAACCTCGGTGTCATTATCGTCGACTACCTCCAGCTCATCACCGGGACCAATCCGCGCGTCGACCGCCACCTGCAGATCGCGGAGATATCGCGCTTCCTGAAACAGCTGGCCCGTGACCTGGAGGTGCCGGTCATCGCCCTGTCCCAGCTTTCGCGGCAGGTGGAGCACCGCACCGACCAGCGGCCGACCCTGGCGGACCTGCGTGAATCGGGCGCCATCGAGCAGGACGCGGACGTCGTCATGTTCATCTACCGCGAGGAGAAGGTGAAGAAGGAGACGGAGCGGCGGGGCATTGCCGACGTCATCATCGCAAAGCAGCGGAACGGCCCCGTGGGCGAGATACCGCTGAAGTTCTGGGAGAAATTCACCCGCTTCGACGATCTCGAAGAATCCCACGGCGATTACGAGCAGATGGGTCCCGACTATGAAGTACAATGAAGCCAGGGACGCGGCCCTCTCGGTATTCGAGGGGCTGGGCAGCTACGGCCTCTTTTTCCGCGATACCATCGTGTGGATGTTCCGCCCCCCCTTCGACGTGAAGAATATCATCATCCAGATGATTGAGATCGGGTACAAGTCGATCCCGGTCACTGCGATCACCCTCTTTTTCACCGGCATGGTCATGGCCTTCCAGCTCGGCCGGGTCATGGATTCCCTCATGTCCGGCTCGTCCATTTTTGTCGGAAGCGGCGTGACCATCTCCATGTTCCGAGAGCTCTGCCCGGTGCTGACCGGGCTCCTCCTGGCCGGCAGGGTGGGTTCCTCCATCGCGGCGGAGATCGGCACCATGAAGGTTACGGAGCAGATCGACGCGCTGCGGACCCTGTCGGCGGAGCCGATCCAGTACCTGTCGGTGCCGCGCTTCATCGCCTGCCTGGTGATGACCCCGGTGCTTACCTTCATCACCGATGTCGTGGGCGTGCTGGGGGGCGCCTTCATCGCGTTTTTTTCGCTGGGGATCACCCTTGATAAATACGTGGACAACATCCTCCAGTACACCAACCTGAGCGACCTCACCACGGGACTGATCAAGTCGGTGTTTTTCGGCATGGAGATCGCCATCATAGCCTGCTACCAGGGGTTCAAAACCGTCGGCGGCGCCGAGGGCGTGGGAAAATCCACGATCCAGGCGGTTGTCAAATCGTCCATGATGATACTCATATCAGACTATTTTCTTACCTACCTCATCAGGTTTTTCGAGTAGGCGGGGGGATTTTTCATGAAGGATAAAAACAGGTACCTGAAGAGCCTGAAGGAAGCGGGGATCGGCACGGCAGTCCTTGACGCTATCGACGCGATCGACCGGCCGAGGTTCTTTGACAGGATATTCGCAGACCAGGTTTATTCACTTGAGCAGATACCGATCGGGGCCGGACAGAAGAGCGACGACCCGGTGATCATGGCGAAAATGATCGGCCGCCTGGACCTGAAGAAGAGCAGCCGCGTCCTGGAGGTCGGCACCGGTTCCGGCTATTCCACCGCGGTGCTTTCAGCGATGGCGCGGGAGGTGGTGACCATCGAGTATCACGAGGACCTGGCCCGCATCGCGAAGGAGCGTGTCATCGGCGAGGGATACCGGGCCGCCCGCTTCTACGCCGGCGACGCCACGGACTTCGACGGGCCCCTGGGCGAGTTCGACGCGGTCATCGTCTTCGCCGCCTGCATGCGCACGCCCTACTTCCTGATCAACACCGTGAAACCGGGCGGCGTTGCCGTGTACCCCATGGGTCCGGCGCACCAGCAGCAGATCGCGCGCTTCACCAACAACGAGGAGGCGCGGCAGGTTTCGGAGAACTTCAGGTTTTACGAATTCTGCACCTTTGATTCGATCCGGGGGGTGTACGGGTGGGTGGACGCCGGTGAAGCTATTCCGGACCATGAGCCGGAAGAGAGGCCCGCGCCGGAAAAGCCGGAGCAGGGATGAACGGCTTCCATCAGTCCCTTCCCCATCTCCGGGGGAACTGGAACCTGTTGAACTTGAACGTGTCTTCCTCGAACTTGATCATGCCGGCGCTGGCGCCGAAATATTTCCTTCTCGCCTCGTCCAGTTTCCGCTCGCGCTCATCGCCGTCGTAGTTCGACAGGATATCGCTCCGCTCCTTGTTGTACGCCGGGCCCTGCTCCCAGAGCCTGTCCCTGAGCGCGTCGATCTCGGCCATCTTCGCCACCACGTCCGCCTTCAGCCCCATGGATTCCCTCAGGCCTTTCAGGAACCGGGCCCGTTCATCCGGGGCCATCCTGCCCAGGTCTGACTGCACCGAGTCAAGTTCGAGGAAATTGTTCGCGAGCTCGTAATTGCGGACCATGACCTGGTCGCCGGTCTTTCCGGAGGAGATGTCCGCCGCCTCCGGGTAGACGCCCTTCGTGAAGGTGCTATAGGCGCGCATCTTGTCGTATACCGACAGGTCGCTTCTTCCGTCCAGCCTGCCGAGCATGTCGGATATTTTTCCCGCCGTGATCTCCTGGTCCCATATTTCGTCGCTCTCGTACCCGAAGATCTCCCGCCTCTTGGCCAGCATCTTTTCCTTCATCTCTGCCCGGCCCAGCGTCTTCAGCTCATCCCTGTTTTCCTTCAGGTAGTTGTTGTATTCGTCGAGCTTTTCAAGCTTGTCCATGAGCTCCGCCGCGTACTCGGGGAATTCCGCGTCGATGACCGCCTTGATACGCTCCTTCCAGTCATAGGGGTTTTTCCTTTTCAGGTGCCGCAGCAGGCCTCCGAGGAGCCGTATCTGCACCCTTTTCTCCGACAGCCGTTTCCCGTATCGTTCCCTCATTGTGGCGATGATCTTTTCGATTTCGGGGTCATCGGCAATGACTGTTTTCAGGTCCATGTCCTCCTTGAAAAATGACGCGGATCCGAAAAAATCAGGCAAGGATATCCCGCTTTTTGATCTTCCCCCCCGGTCCGGCGAATTGCTTGGAGCGGTGTTGCTGAATATGAATAATGCGACGATAATGGCGGCCGCGAATATCAGGCCTAATGCCAGGAACAGTTTCTTGCCTTTCACGTATCAGTCTCCTGCGAAATATGCTGGATGCGGGGGCAGAGCGGCCCATCGCCCATTATAATATATCAGCCATAAAAGCCTGCCCATGGGGAGTAAGAAAACGGGCGGCCCTTATGGCTGTTGTATGGTAATACCTGCGATTTCCCCCTCCCTTGATGGGAGGGGGTCAGGGGGAGGGTGTCTATGTAAATTTCACCCCCACCCAGCCCTCCCATCGAGGGAGGGGTACGGAATCGTTAGATTAACCTTGTTTAGCGCTACTTGTATGCTCCCACGGCGACCATTTTATTGTAGATCTTGGTTGCGCAAACTTTGCCGCCGGTATTCGTGGGGTGGATGCCGTCGGATTTAATATAGCTTGACTCTTTTCCCAGGAAATCAGCGCGGGGATCGATGAACCAGCATTCGGCTGGGGAAACGGCGCATGCCGCGGCGAGCTGGTCGTCGGCGTAGACGACTGCCGGGTTCAGCTTGGTGCCGCCGTAGAGCAGGCTGGTCAGTATGCCCTTTTTCAGGCGGTAATAGCCGAGATGGAAGATATCATCCACGCCGTCGTCATTCATGTCTTCCCACAGTGTTTCCGCCTTGTCCAGAACGCCATCGATATAGGTCCTGCACGCGGCTGAAGGGATTGAAGATGATGTCTGGCATGCCTGGCTCCAGTACATGTCCATGAGGATATTGTTGCCGCCGGCATCCATGATTATGGTCTTAATGGAAGGACGCGCCGCGATGGCGGTATTGTACTGCTTGGTGATATACTCGACGGTATCGCCGCTCTTCGAATAGTCCTTGTATGACTTGCCGGAGAGGGCTTTCAAATTGGTGTGAATGAAGCCGTCCAGGTCATAGATAGAGTCGCCCACGATGACAACGTCAAATTCATTCGCCGTGGGATTGTTCATGTCCGCCATACCACAGCTCACTACCGCAAAAAACAGGCTAACGATAAAAGATGCCAATACTAGTTTCTTCATCAAGTCCTCCCTAAATTTTTAATATTCCTATAAAAATCAGCACCATCTAAAAAAGCGTCCAGACGGTATGTTAATATATTACGAAATTAATGCCTAACTAGCACGACATAATCAAATATTGTTGAATTTGTCCACTGTATACTGTTTATTTTCAACATTTTTTTATGTCTCATGGAAATAAATAGCTTAATATATGGGCAAAATATTTGATGTGTATATAATATTTACCTGGGTGTCAGAGTAACTGTGTACCGATAACTATCGGTGTTGTAACCTTGCCTGCGCTCTACGCGTCCTCTCCCATCAAGCTTTAAAAAAGGCTTCTGTAATAAAAGCTCTTACCTTGTCCCCCCCCCTCTCTATTTCATGGAGAGGGGGGGGTGAGGTGTCACTTCTGCCCTGACCTTCTGTATTCCTGGGGCGTCATGTAGAGTTTTTTGCTGAAGGCCCTGTTGAAGGTGCGGAGATTGTTGAAGCCCACCGCAAAGGCAATGTCGATTACCTGCCGGTCCGTATCACCGAGAAGCTTCACGGCCTCGTCGATCCTGAGATCGATGATGTAATCATTCATTTTTTTCCCGGTATA
>CAZZHU010000025.1:0-6322 GCA_964654045.1 uncultured Leptospirales bacterium | reverse complement strand
ACAGGATGTCGATGAAGAGCGCCGCACCCAGCAGCAGCAGGCGCGTGTCGGCCGTCTCGAAGTCGTCGAGGTGCGCCGCCAGGCCGTCGCGGGAAATCTCGGATGTGAAATTCTCCCTGATATAAGCGACGGCCTTCTCGATTTTCTCCACCGCGGAGGCGGTGAGCACGGTTTTGTCTTCCCGGCCCGGGGCGGAAGGCTCGCCATGGACCGGCGACCGTGACAGGGTCTCGGCGGAACGGGAGAGAATGCCGCGGATGTAGTCCAGCTCCTCGTCCGATACCGCGCCGATCATGCGGGCCCCTATCAGGCAGCATGCGCCCGGAAAGCCGTGGAGCGGCGTGAAGGCTATGCAGAAGGGAGCGATATTTTCCGCGGTGACCAACCCTCCACCGGAACCCGCGTTGCGCATATCCGGCCCCCGCTGTTCCATCCCCAGCGCCTTTTCGGCTGTGTAGACCAGGGCATCGTGGTCCGTTGAATTTTTATCCAGCTTCGAGAACACGAGGTCCAGCTGCCGCTTCGACGGATCGAGGGCGTAGAGGCAGCCGCCTTCGGCGCCGCTGTACTCGAAGATGAGGTTCACGAGAAAGAGGGCGTCATGAAGGGTGTCGCCGCCGGCGTCGGCGGTCTTGCGGATCACCTTCCAGAGGGCGTCGCGCGCGGCCCCGGCCTGGACCTGCGCCTGCCGGGCCTTCTCGCGCTGGCGGGCGTACTGCCCGGCGAGAAAGCTGATGAACAGGGCGGCAGGGAAGAAACAGAGGGTGTAAAAGAGCTCCATGACCAGGGACCCGGGCTGGCGGG
The DNA here is from genome assembly GCA_964654045.1 of uncultured Leptospirales bacterium. Taxonomy (GTDB): domain Bacteria; phylum Spirochaetota; class UBA4802; order UBA4802; family UBA5550; genus RBG-16-49-21. The sequence continues at coordinate 5,518 of CAZZHU010000025.1, read as the reverse complement.
CGTACAGGATCGCAACGCTGGAAACGGCGGTCTGCACCACGGCAATGGAAGTCGCCAGCAGGTACGATTCGAAGAGGTTCGAATTGGGGAGCAGGAAGACCATGGCCATGAGGGCGAAGAGGAGCCCCGCGGACCGTATCGCGCCGATCTGGTAGATCCAGGCGGCGTAGGTGCAGAGCCAGATGACGAACTGGCCGGTATAATGGGCCCTGGCGAACCCGGCGCTGACGGAGCGCTTCGCCAGCGCGATGGCGATGAAGACGGCGGTGACGGCGGAGACCCAGAGAAAAAGATACGCCGTGGTCAGGTAGGGCGTCCGCGCGAGGTCGATACAGCGCGCCGCGAGGGTGATGAGAATGGCCATACTGTACGCCGTGTACGTGTAGAGGGTGTCCCTGATGACGATGGCCCTCCGGCGGCTGTTCCTGTCCGGTGTGTTTTCACTTTTGCCTGCGGACGCTATCCGCCTCAGATACTCCAACATGCTATCCTCGATATGCCTTTGTCTTCCCGGTGATGCCGGAACGGGGACGCCGGGGGATCAGCCTGCCAGTTTTACCGCGATGATGGTAACGTCGTCAATGGTTATGTTCGACACGCCGCCAAAGCGCCTGATGAGCTCGTCACCGGCACTGTCAAGGTTCGCGGCGTTGTATGCCGACGCGATCGCGTCCGCCAGGAGCCCGGTGGTTTCCCCGGAGCGCGAGCGGCGGCCCCCGCCGCCGCCCTCGATCATCTCGATGAGGCCGTCACTGTGGAGGAAGAGGATGTCGCCGCGGTTGAAGGCGTGGCGGTCCTCCCGGAAGCTGACGCCGGCGGAAAGGCCGATGATGGGGTTCATCGGGTCGATGACCGCGATCTCGCCGCCGCGGCGGATGAACTGGGGCGGCATTCCGGCCGTGGCCACGGTGGCGAAGGCCGACTCGATGTCGATGTCGGCGATGACGCAGGTGAACACGATCCCGTACTGCTTGATGTTCCTGGTGAAGCGCTGGTTCAGGAAATTGATGACTTCTGACGGGGAGCCCATCGACTCCTTGATGGCGGCGTACTCGGCCAGGATCTTCACGGTGTTGAGGGACGCCGTGATGCCATGGCCGGTGGCGTCCGCCAGGAAGATCCGCACCACGCCGGGTTTATACTGGAACAGGTCGAACACGTCGCCGCCCACCTCCATGAGGGGATGGAAGCTGACGCTTGTCTCGATCCCGCTGATGCCGCGCTGGTGGGTCATGAGGCGGTCCTGGAAGGCGCGGGCGATGCCGAGGTCCTCCCTGATCACCTTCTCCCATTCAACCATCTGCAGGGCCGATTCCTTCAGGTCCATGCTCCGCTCCAGCAGGCCGGTGATGGAGTTTTTTTCCCTGCGGAGGCCGTTGCTGATCGATTTTTCCATGTCAAGGATCTGCTTGATGGCGAGCTGGTTCTCGATGCGCAGGACCAGTTCCTCCCTGTTGAAGGGCTTGGTGATGTAGTCGCTCGCGCCGGTCCTGAAGCCGTGGGCCAGGTCGCTTGCCTGGTCGCGGGCCGTGACCATGACGATCGGGACGTAGCGGCCATTGTCCATGCGCCGAATCGTGCGGCATACCTCGTACCCGCTCATGCCGGGGAGCATCAGGTCGAGGAGTACCAGGTCGATGCCGCCTGCCTCGAACATGGCGAGGGCGGCGGGCCCGTCAGCCGCGGTGCGGAGCCCGTATCCCTTCGGGCGGCAGAGGTTTTCGATCACCTTGAGGTTCACCGGGTCATCGTCGACCGCCAGTATCACCGGGGCAGCCCGGCGCGCAGCTTCCGGTAATGCCTCTTCTTCAGGCGAAACCGTGGCGGTATCCGTATCCCGCGCTGCGGCAATGTTCTCTTCGGGTCCCGGGGCCCCGCCTTCCGGCAGGGAGAGATCGTACTGCTTCGCCTGTGCCCGCTCGATACCGGCCATCCGGGCTTTTACCGGGATCTCAAAAATAAAAACGCTCCCTTTTTCATTTCTCCTCTCGGCCCATATCCTCCCGCCGTGGAGCTCCACCAGGTGCTTCGTGATGGCCAGCCCCAGGCCGGTGCCTCCGGACCGGCGCGTGTCAGTGTCGCCGGCCTGGGCAAAGGGGGTCCAGATGCGATCCAGGTCCTCCGGCGCGATGCCCGCGCCGGTGTCGGCCACCTCGACCCGGACCGTGTCGCTCCCGGCAGGGGAGGCCGACACGGTGATGCTCCCCTCGTCCGTGAACTTGATGGCGTTCCCCACCAGGTTGATGAGGACCTGGAAGAGGCGGTTCCGGTCCGCCTGCACTTTCGGCAGGGGGCCGATGTCGGTAATGAACTCGAGGTACTTGCCCCGCACCGTGGGCTGCAGCAGGGACACCACGGAGGTGATCACGTCGCCCAGGGCCACCTCGTCGATGAAGAGGTCGGCCCGGCCCGCGCGGAGCTTGCTGAAGTCGAGCATGGAGGTGACCAGGTTGTTCAGCCTGCCGGCGCTCAGACGTATCAGGTTAAGGTTCTCCTTCTGCTCCTCGTTCACATTTCCCAGGGTGCCGTCCACCAGGGACTCGGCCAGTCCCATGATGCCGTGGAGGGGCGTGCGCAGCTCGTGGGTGGTGGTGGAGAGGAAGTCGTCCTTCATCTTGTCCAGGACCAGGAGGTCGCCGTGGGCCTTTTCGAGTTCGCTGTGGACCTGGGAGAAACGAACTGCCAGTGTAGATGCAAAAATGACGGTCATTACAAAAAAGCCCTCGGAAAGCGGTACATAAATCTTCGCCAGGTCAAGAAATACGATTACGCTGATGGCATAGGATAGGGATAGGATAAAAGTTCCGGCAAAAAGTCGTGCTGCAAAAGGTTTCTTTTTTATAATTCCATAAATGCAGAGTATATCCCCATAAATGACCACTAATAATGCCGAGAGTATGAAAAACTTGAAGATATATTTATTGTAGTGATTAATATGGCCGGTGGCGACTAAATCGATTGATATGAGGAGAATCAAGAGAAGTAATAATGATAATAAGGAAATAGTGAGTTTGCTAAACTTGATTTTCAAAAATGAATGCAAAAAGGAGATGAAAAATATACAAACTCCTATCGCTCCCATATACGTGATTATAATATAAAGTATATAATTATCTATAATAATGAGGTTAAGTCCATGATATCCCAGCGTCCAGATGCCAAGAGTGAATGATAATAAGGAAAAATGAAGGTAATAAATCTCTCTGCGGTAGTAATACGTGAATAAGAAGTATAACATTATAAACAGGTTAATGGAAACCAGCGCTATCAGCCATATGATTTTAAGCTGAAATATATTTTGTATTAATTTTTTTGGCCCGATAGTTATGGGTTCAATAAAACCTGATTTATAGTCTGTCACCCCGGTTCTTATGGCCAGTACATTTATACCCTTTTTAACTATATCATCCGGTATATCAACGGTTTCAGGTTTTACCGGCAAGTATGGAGCTACGTTATTGTTATTGAAAGGCCTGGTTTCATAAAATTTTTTACCATTCAAATAAACCTGTGCACCGCAATAATGAAATGGAAGTAGTAACGCCAGGTTCCTTAATTTATCAATGTAGATTTCATGGCGGAACCAGGCATACCCGTAATAATTTTTATATTTTGGGTTTTCTTGCCAGGAAAAATGAGGATACTGGAGATCGAATTGGTCGGATTTTAATTCTATTTCAGAATAATTTTTCGTGTCATCGGGGATAAACTGCCACTTGTCTGATAGTTTATACTCTTTATATTGATCTATATTAATTGCATGTGCGAATAAAATAGTAAAACTGAAAGTTATTATAATAAAAAAAAAAGTTGCTGTCTTTTTCATTTCACAAGTTAGATTATAATTATTGTATGTAAAAAATGTTAATATTTCAGATTATTTTCTAATGGAACAATATTATCTTTTTTTGATATCAATTCCTGGCACTCCTGCAGGGTAATATCATAGCCCTTTTTTCTGAACCATTCCTGCAGGGCTACTTTTTCTGTACCGCTGTTAAGTTTTTGAATGAACTCATTACCTACTGCTTGGTCGTTGGCATGATCGGCTACGAATTCGATAAAATCGGACATGATGGCCTCCATTAATTGGATACAATATTCATATTATTGGAGATATGAAGTCAATAATTTATTTTAATAATAGAAATATTTAGTACAGGTTTCACATATTTGCAATTGAAAATACCATATTAATATGTATATATATTTGATGAATTATTCTTGATTTCATTCCAATGGGTTTAGAATGACTGGCCATATACATACCATTACATGGTATCCATGTAAGAGGAACCGATTATGCGAAAATCAATGCAATATTATGAAGATAATTATGAGGATTACATCCAGGGGTGGTCGAAGGACCACATACATTACGGGTTCTGGTTTGACGATACGAAGACCCATGAGGAATCACTTCTTAACCATACGAAAGAGGTGATGAAACATCTCGATATTCAGCCGGGGAATCGCGTTCTCGATGCCGGTTGCGGTTCCGGCGGTTCCAGCAGGTACATCGTTGAGCATTACGGGGTGGAGACAATCGGCGTTATGCTGTCTCCCACTCTGCTTGGTGCGGCCAATGAACTATCACGCACTACTCCCAACAATCATCTGCTTTCATTTTATCTGAAAGATTATACCGATTCGGGATTCGATAATGAATCTTTTGATCGCATTTTTTCTATCGAAAGCGTATGTCAGGAGCCGAACAAGGAAAAATTTATCTCTGAAGCTTACCGTCTTCTCAGGAAAGGCGGCCGTCTGGTGGTTGCCGATTTTTTCCTGCTCCGCGATGATTTAAATGAAAAAGAATTCCGCAGTTACCGCGAATGGTGTGACGGATGGTTCATCCCCGAACTTTCTATAAAAGACGCCTTCGGCAGGATGCTTGTCAATGCGGGGTTTTCCAACATTGAGTATCATGACAAGACGAAACTGTTGAGGAAAAGCGGGAAAATGATGCATGACGATGCGCGGGAAAGGCTTTCCGAAATTTACCAGCGCCATAGCCGTGGAGAGCTGCCAAAGTCGAGACTTGCCCATGTTGTCGCCACGTGCAGGCAATGGGACTGCATCGAATGGGGCATCTGGGGCTTCGGCATGTTTGTGGCTGATAAAATCTGACCGTTTTTTACTCACAGGGAATTTCAATTGCGGAAAAGAAAAAATCTTTATCATTCCGTCTCCCCATTCGTTTATTAAAGTGAAACACAGGGCGTATAAGTATATTGAATCCATTGATCGTGCATGGATTCGGCCCCGTTCCTGGTATGAAGTTGTTTCCGGGCGGCTCCCGGTGTCAAATTAATTTGACTTGGTGCTATAATGTCACTATAATGACATTATTATAACACATTGAGGGAATGCCATGACCTATCTCAAGTTCACCGATTTCAGGAACAAATCAAAGGAATATTTCGATCAGGTGGAGCATGGAAGCTCCTTTATCATCATTCGAATGCGTATTCCGGCCGTAACCTGCCAGTGATTCCGGAGTAAACCTGCCACCTAT
>CAZZHU010000024.1:28097-34093 GCA_964654045.1 uncultured Leptospirales bacterium | reverse complement strand
ACCCGCCGGGGCCGGGATTTCCGGAGGAACCGCCGTCGGTGTAGATGATTACCCTGTTTTCATCATGCGCGTCATGGGTCCGGGCGGGTTCCGGCCTTTTTCCCGGAGAAGCGGGCTTCAGTACCGGTTTTTTCAGCCATTCCTCGGCTTCCCGGTATGTGGCGAATCCCTTGTATACCGCGCCTTTGAACCTATCGATCTGCATTTTGGCCTCGGGCCAGTTTGTGTATATGCCGGGCTTTAAGCCCTTTGCCACCGCATAGAATTTTTTCGCGCCCATTAATAAATTCCTGGTACTGTCATTATCTATTCCGGCACCCCGCCATGCCGCGGCCGGAATGACGTGCAGTCCTGCCGGAATTGCGAAGCAGCGATAGAACTGGTAATAAATTTCAAGGCCCGTGTCCAGTTCTTTTTATGCCGCCGGGGGTCTCACCCGGGAAGGAACAATCTCAGGCAAATGCCGGCGCATCATGTGGCGTCTGCCCGTTCGATCACGGTCAATGTGCCGCGGCGGCCGTCCAGTTCCACGATGTCGCCGTCCGCAAGGGCGCTCATTATTCCCGGCACGGCCGTGATCATGGGCAATCCGTACTCCCGGGCAACGACAGCGCCGTGAGAGAGCATGCTTCCGGTCTCGGTCACGAGGCCCCCGGCGATTCCATAATAGGGCGACCACCCGATATCGGTGAAGGCGGCGACCATGATTTCGCCCCGCCGCAGGGATTCAGCGTCGTTCAGGCTGAATACCATGCGGACGGCGCCGCGCACGATCCCGGCACTCACGGGCATGCCCTGCATGACCGTCCCGGCGCGGCCGGACGCATCCATGTCCATCGGCACCGGGGCACCGCGGAAGACGTCGGGGTAGCGCCGGCTCATCTGTTCGGGGAGTAGCCGCCGCCGCTTCACCGCCCTCCGCACCAGGGACTGCTCCCCGGTCCGCACGACTTCGCCAAGCTCGCGGCGGGTGAAAAAGAAAATGAGGTCTTCGTCAGGGATCAAGCCCTGTTCGGCCAGAATCGAGGCGAGCCTCCGGTAGGCATGCTTGAACCTGCTCTGGATCGTGATGACCAGGGACTTGCAGTGCTCGCGCCCGAATACGCCGCTGCGGGCCTGTTTCAGGGCCCAGTTGAACGCCCGTCCCGACATGGCGGGGCTATCCGCGGGGACCGCGCCGCCATTTCCCGCCCGGGGAGCGGTGCCGCCCGATACCATGCGATGGATCATTACAACCAGCTGTGAAGGCTCCTCGCCCCAGTCCTTTTCCCTGAGCTCCGCCTCGCGGATGCACCGGTGGCCGTGGCGCGCGAGGAGCGCGCGGAAGGCTTCGCCATGGGCCCCGCTTGCCGGGCCATCAAGCCAGCGGGCGGCCGCGTCCTGATCCAATGCCGTGAACTGATCCCGGGCTGCGGCGTCGCCGGTCATGGCCGCGGCTATTTCCTCCAGGGACCGCACCACGGCGGCGCTTTCGATCCCGTCGATATCAGTGAGGAGGTAGGTCATCGCGCCGTCGAGTTCTTCCTCCGGTATGCCCCCCTTTCGTAAAATCTCCTGCAGAATTCCGCCCATGACCCCCGAATGGGTGCTGACGCAGAGATGCCAGGTGTAGGCCCAGTTCAGGACGATGATGCGGCGCTCAATGGTTTCATAGAGCCGCAGCGGATCGCTTTCGGACAGGTCGATGGTGAAGGACGCGGCTTTTTTCTCAAGGCGGCGGAGGAACAACCCTTTCAGCATCACGTACCACCCCATGCGGAAGCCATTTATGAAACGGACCGGAAAGGGGACCGCCGTGTACGGGGGCTCCTCGTCGAGGGTGTGCCCCAGGAGATTCTGTTCGAAGGTCTTGCGCGTGGAACCCAGTACGCGGTCGGCCATGAGGAACATCTGGTTCAGGTTGAGGAAGAGGTGTCCCCCGAATGAAACGACGAACCGTTCGTTCCGGGTCGCCCGCGTCAGGGTCCCGGTGGTTTTGTAAAAGTATCGTATGCAGAAATCGACGGCATCGCCGAAAACGTTCATGGTAAGGGGCGTCACTGCCCCGGGCATCATCTCGCCTATGTTCGCGCGGGTGAAGAACTGGCCTTCCCCCGCAGGGTAATCAAACTCATTAATACCCGGACCCTCCAGCGTGGTAATGGGCCGCGCCTGGAGCCAGAAGAGCCGTCCTGAACCGTCCACGGCCCATTCAAGGTCCAGGTGCCGGTTCATGCGGTCCGCGGCGACACGGGACTGGCGCGCCAGCTCCCGCGCCAGGTCCGCGCCGATCAGGGGGCCGCCCGGGGCCGGCGACTCTTCGATGATACGCCCATCGGCATCGACCCGATAGCGGCTGGCGAGGCTCTCGCCGCCCACCAGCGCTTCTCCGAGCCCGTGGACCGCCTCGATGACCGCATAACCCGCGTCGCCCGTGACGGGATCTGCGGTAAAGATGACGCCGGCATAGCGAGGCGTTATCATGCGCTGGACAACCACGGCCATGTGCGCCGCCCCTTCCGCCAGGGTGCCGCGGTACGAAGCGACGCGATCCGACCCGGCCGACATGACGCATGATTGTACCGCATCCCTGAGGCCCTCTGCTGAATCGATATTGAGGTATGTGCTGAACTGGCCGGCGAAGGAAGCCCCTTCCCCGTCCTCGTCGGAGGCGGAGGACCGCACCGCCCAGGGGCCGGGGCCGATAAGCCCGGGGACGGCGGCAATCTCCTCCCCGGTCACGCGGGAAGGTTCGAGTATAACCAGGGCCGGCGGCACGTCCAGACCCGCGGCCTGCAGCGCGCGGAGGCCCGCGGCCTTGCCGCCGCCTTTACCATCGGCAAGTTCGCTGAGGGGCACCAGGGCGGGCGCGTTTGTCGATATATCAGAGAAGGCCATAATCGAAGCGGCGCACGTTGTAGCCGAATTCGCAGATGCCCCGTCCCGGGACGCCGTCAAGGGTAAAGGCGGATACCCATTCGAATACGCGGTACACGTCATCCATGAGCCATGTAAATCCCGGCCCCTTGACGCATGATGCCCGCAGGTGCCGTCCATCGGACAGGTCCAGGTTGAAATTGAAAGATGCCGGCGGCTTTATGCCGGGAGCGATCCCGGCGAAGGGTGTGGACCCTGCAACGGAGGTATAGCGGCCATCCCTGGCGTGGAACCCGGCTGCGATCTTAATAAACGGATATTCCGGCAGGCTCAGGTTCACGAAGGAGCCATCGTCCAGGCACAGGCAGAGCCAGACGTGACGGTCCATGGCGTCCCAGGAACGGGGGCCGAAGGAGTGGTCGCGGAAAAACTTCATGCCGAGCTTGCGGGTTTTCCCGTCAACAGTCAGCGTGGCGGTGACATCCCCGCCCTGTTCATAGTGATGCTGGTGCATGGCCTGCAGCGTGAGGAACCATTCCTTCGTCCATTTCTCCGCAGCCATGGCTCGCGCCATCGGCGCAGGGTCCATGTCGTTGGTAAAATGGAAGATGGGGAATGCCGATGTGAGCTCGGCATTAAACCGGACCTTTGCCGGCTTTCCCTTCTCATCATTCACCGTGCCGTCAAAAGAAAGTTCGAATTTTTTTTCCGGCTCGCGGCAGATTATTCTGAGAGGGCTTTTTTCAAAGCTCCTGACTGAGTCCTGCAGCTCCACGGGAACCGATAGACGTCCGCGTCCCGGCAGGTTAAGGGAGAACCAGAGCTCGAAAACGCCCGTACCGCGTCCGGCCAGGCGCAGGATCGCGGCAGTGCCGTCTGACGCAAGGCACGCGAAGTAGTAACTGTTGTTGTATTCCGGCACGGAGCGGTCGACATCAAGGTTCCGTTCAGCCGACGCGGGATCGAAATCCGAACGGCTGACGCTCCGCCTGACCATGGCTTTCGCCAGGGAGTATTTAATGGGATTCACAGGCAAACCTCCTTTATTCGCTTGGCGGGGAGCCGTAGCTCCCCTTTGACATGACCCGGGGCCCGGGGCCCTGTTTGTTTATCAGGAACATGTCGTAAGGTAATAGAACAAAAAATTCAAAATCGCGGAGTTCTGTAAAGGATTATTTAATTGATATATTCAGTTTACCCGGAATTCTTCCGGGCACAAATTAATGCATGTGTTCTTTTCCCTTATGCAGTCATTCTCGGCGGATACACGATCCTTGTATCTGCTGCCCCTCGCTTTTCTAAAGCAGAATTTATTATTTGCCGCGCATTTATTCAGACAGTTTTGATCTTTCTTCTTCGCGCTTGACGCGGGGAGAGAAAGCATAATCAATAGTGCGGCCGCCGCGGCAGCGGCAACGAAAATCCCGGATGCCTTTTTCATGTCATGTTCTCCTCTTCAAGTTGTATGGGGTACGGTGAATTCCAATAATCAAATAGCTCAAATATAATATCGAAGAAAAAGAGCCGTGGCAAGAATAAAAATTCACACCTGTAAACAACGGAAAGCGAGGGCTGTTCTTTCATACTGGCTGATACCCGGCCGCTCACAATACTTTCCCGGGTCAGCTTAAGGATTCTAAACAAATAAAAAGAATCGCTATACCGGGGCCCTGCCGTTTTCCCGGGATCGCACCGCAAGCAATACGCCCGTTCCCGCGAGGATAAACGCAGCAGCGGTAAAGAATAGCGCCGTGTAGCCGGACCGATCAAGAATGATCCCGCCAAGGGCCGGGCCCAGGAGCAGCGTCCCGTTCTGGCATGCCATGTATATCCCGACAAATCCCGCCGTCTTATCGGCCGGAATAAGCCTGAGAAAAAACGGGTATGACACCGCGATGACCGCCCCGTAGGCGGCGCCGGTAATGACCAGGAACGGAATTGAATCCGCAAAGTCTTTTAACAGGGGAATGCACAGCAGGCCTCCGGCAAGAAAAACCAGCGCCGCGACCAGGACCCGTTTGAATCCCAGGCGCGCGGCAAGCAGTCCCGACGGCAGCGCGAAAAGCACGAAGGCCCCGTTAAAAATAAGAAAACCCCGGACAGCCCGCTCCGTGCTCACGCGGAAAAGGTCCCTGCAGGCGATAACGAAAAAAGCGCTTACCATCCAGAGGCCGATCCACCAGAGGACCATCCCGGCGAAAAAGCGCGCAGTTTCCCGGTTTCTCAGCGCCTCGCTGATGAGGCCGCTCCTCTGTACCGGTACCATAGCGCCCGGCTTTTCCCGTACCGAGAGGCACATGATGGCGCTGGAAAGCACGATTGCCCCCACGGTCCACAGGAACGGGCGCAGGTGCGAATGGTCCCACAGCCGCGCCGCGAAAAACAGGTAACTCAGCATTCCCGTTCCGCCCACCAGGAACATGACGCCCGAGGCGGCGCCGCGCTGCGCGACGGGTACCATGTCGGGAAGAAGCGAAAAATACGGCCCTATGGCCATGAAGAAACCGGCGTAGGCGGCTATCATGACGGGAAGCGCCGCCGGAAGGGAACCGATGCCCGGCATTATGAGGAGCATGGAGCAGGTGAGCACCCAGCCGGCCGCAATGACAGGCCTTCGCCTGCCCCACGGGGTGCTGATCCTGTCCGAGACGGCCCCTGACAGGACCGGGAGAACCAGGCCCGTGACGCCGGCTGTTGAAAGCATTATTCCCGTTACGGTATTGGATTCCGCGAAGCCCTTGAGATACAGGGGAAGCGTGGCCCAGGTGAAACCCCAGAAGCTCTGGACCGCGAAAAGCCCCATGGCAAAACCTATCAGCCGCATGATGGATAGCCGGTCATTCATATGGGAAAAACACTCCTGTACTGCCTTTCCGGATATTTTTCACAGCGAAACACGGCGGGCAATAATTACAATAAATTTTTTTGATTTTATCATGGGCGGCTGCCAGCAGCTGGCATACAATAAAAATCATGGAAACCGCTCCGGCCCTGGCGTTGACCGACATGCTGCATGGCGATAACACCTGACACCGCGACAAGCTCCGGGTTCGCCCGCGGGACGCAACAAAGGGCCGCCCGGCGATCAGCCCGCCCTGCCGATTTCCTTCCGTGAAAGCGCCATCAGCCCAAGAACGCCG
>CAZZHU010000024.1:265-28078 GCA_964654045.1 uncultured Leptospirales bacterium | reverse complement strand
ACCCGGACAGGGGAACCCCCACGGCTGTCCCGAGGGTTGTGAAAATATTCAGGAACCCGTAGATGACGCCGAAATGCTTCGGTCCGAGACATACCGATGTCATAAGGGGAGGCAGCACCGTTCGCACGGAAATAGACAGGCCGAAAAGTATATTGAAAAGAATTGCCACCCAGAATATTGACGCCCCGTAAATAATCAGGATGGAGGCGACCAGGCCAATGAGACAGATTACGAGGCTTCTCGAGAGTCCCATCCGGTCAGCAAGCCCGCCCAGGGTGACCTTGCCGAGCACGAGCATGCCCATGTGCAGGGACATGAGGTTTGCCGCGGTCGTGGAACTGTACCCGAGGTCGGTAAGATAGGGAACGATGTGATGGAGGACGCCCATGTTCGCGATGGCGATGAAGAGAATCATCACCGCAAGCATCCAGAAGGCGGGCGTTTTCAATGCCTGTGCGGCGGTAAGGCCCTCGGCGGCGTCCGTCCGGCCGCCAGCACTTTCGCTCTCTCCATACGGCCGCAGCCCTTTTTCCTGCGGGTGTGCCCGCACGATGAATATGGCGACCGGGATAGTCGCTGCCGCTATGATAATTCCAAGCAGGAGGTATGCCGTACGCCATCCGTAATCGAGAATGAACATGTTGGTGAGCGGATTGAAGATAAAGCCCCCGATGCCGGTTGCCGCGAACACGATACCCATGGCAAGACCTCGCTTTTTGACGAACCAGTTGGTGATCATCATCGACACCGGGATGATGTGCGATCCCGCGCTGCCGATGCCGAGGAATACAGAGAGAATGTAAAATTGCGTCAGGGTCTCGCACAGCGAGAACAGGGCGAAACTTGCCGACATCAGGATGGTGCTGACCGTCATGATGATCCTGATGTTGAACTTCTCAAGCAGTTTTCCTATTACCGGGGCGGTGACCATCATGGATACCGCGGCTATTGAAAAATAGAGCGTGAAGCTTCCCCGCGTGAAGCCGAGCGAGTCGACCACCGGCTTGATGAAGACACCGTAACAGTTCATGATGATGCCGATGCCCGCAAAATTCAGAAGGAAAGCGCCGGCAACAATCCACCAGCCGTAAAAAAGAGCGCCATTCTTTTTCATCAGGGTCCTCCTTTGATGATACATGATTATTAGACTTATTGCGAAACTGGAATCTCGCGCTCGGCAGACGCCTTATTGCACGTCCTGTGCGGCGTCTGCACTGCAACATCCTGTTGGGCGCATGGGGCCCCTGCGGGGGCTTAGCAAGGGGCTTTGCCCCTTGGGCCCCTTTAATTCTTCAACAATTGCAACAAGTCAAATAATCCGGAAATCGGCGGGACAGGGGCAGCATGAAGACAGTCCGCCGCTCTTTGGAACAATCTTCACATAACACGCCATTTGCATTCCGTCAAGTATTTTACGGCAGGTTTGATACGGCGGATATTTATCATCCCGGTTGTCTCCCGGATCGTGTAATTACCGTAAAGGCTTTAAAAGGGCATCCAGCCCGTTAAGTTTGATTTCGTACATGGTGGCCAGGAGCATTCCCAGTTCTCCGCCGGGGAATCCCTCCTGGTGGAACCACATTATATAATGTTCGGGCAGATCGCACAGTATGCAATCCTTGTATTTGCCGAAAGGCATCCGGACCGTTACCAGTTTTAATAAGATCTCAGGATTAAAAAAATCTTTTTCAATATTATCCACACTATTACATCCGCGTTTACTTTCAAGTAAGCGATCATCCATCCGATTTAAGATAATAAAAAGACTTTTTGCGAAACTCCCGTCTCGCGCTCGCAGGAAAGCCCCTGCGGGGGCCTTGTAAGGGGCTCCGCCCCTTAATCCCGAAAAAATGAAAAAGGAGATATGCAACAAGTCTATTATATAACGGATTATACCGTCAGTACATCCCCCGCCCCGTATCGACCCGCGAGATGATATGTCATGCTTCCGTTTATGGACCGGTGGGTCCGGAGCGCGAGTTCGGGCGTGTTGTTCTCGCCCGACAGGTGCCCCAGGCAGGCCCAGCGCAGCCGCGCCCCGTGCCGGGCGATGAGCTCGGCCGATTCGATGTTGGAGAGGTGGCCATGGGGCCCGGTTATCCTGCTCTTAAGATGCCGCGGGTACGGCCCGCCGCGCAGCATGTCCGGGTCATAATTGCTTTCGACCAGCACGGCGTCCACCGAGGAGAGAGCGCTTTTCAGGTCATCGTACACGTGCCCCAGGTCGGTGAATATGCCGAGCCTGGATTCGCCGTCGTCGACGATAAATGCCACTCCCTCCGCGCCGTCATGGGGCGTGGGCACGGTCTCGACCTGCACCCGGCCGAATCGTATCGTGCCGCCCGACCGGAAATGGCTCACCTCCCGGATCGCGCCAAGCTCATGGGTCGTGCGCGCGGCCCGCAGGGTTTTTTCAGTAATATACAGGGGGACGCCGAACTTGCGGTGGTAAATCCCCGCGCAGCGGACATGGTCGGCGTGGTCATGGGATATGATCAGGGCGTCGACGCGGGAGATATCCAGGCCCGCCAGGGAAAGGCGCCCCGCCGCCTGCTTGCCGCTGATGCCGGCGTCGAAGAGCAGCTTCACGCCGCCCGCCTCGACATAGATGCAGTTACCGTTGCTTCCCGATTGCAGTGAAATTATGTTCATGTATATGATCGTCCCTGGTATCTCCGAGCATCCATCCCGGGCCGCCCGCGGTCAATGCAAAAAAGTTAAAGCCATCATTAAAGACGGAAGAGCGAATTCTTATTATCAAAGAGCGAACCGGCATGCCCCCGCTTTTCGATCATCCCGCGAAATCCATTATCCAGGCCGCGGCTTTTCCCGCGCCGTCAGGTTTCGAGTCTTTCCAGAGGCCTGACTCAATATTTTTCTTTCTCCCGTGCTGGTCATCAAACTTCCTCTCGAAAGGGAAAAGATAATGATGGCGGAAAGGCCCCGCCATGGACGCCATGGCCGCCATGTTATAACCGGCACCTGACACGATATATCTGTATGCCGACAACAGCTCATCGGCCGGGTAGATATGCCGGTCCGGAAACACCGTGTCAATCGGCACGGAAATTTTTTTTACCCGGAACAGCTCTTTCGCGTAACCGAGCAGCGAATCCCGTTCGCGCTCATTCCCGCTGTGGACAACGGCGCACCGGTTTAGCAGCCCCTCCTCCCCGGCGGACTCACGCGCCCGGAAACGGCCGTGAAGTACCGGTTCACGTAAAACTGTGACAGCGCTGTTTTCCCTTAATGCAGCATCGTAGTCAGCATCAAGGGGCTCGAGAACCAGGGCGCGCGACGGATACCGATGGCCGCCGTTCTTTTTCATGTTTATCACGTCCGCGTACCTGTCCCACCTGAGCGAGCGGGCTATCAGCAGTTTCGGTATCTCTTTTGCGATGGCAAGCCATTCACCGACGATCCCGAAGGGAAAGGTGTCCAGTATTATTAACCCGAACCGGTGGCGGCCGATATATTCCCTGAGGAAGCCGTGGTAGCTCTCTTTCGAATCGAGTTTGTCCCCGGCGACATGGTCAATGGCATGGCCTGATGAGGCAAGGACCAGGGGCGCAAGATCGCTCGACCCGAGTATCCTCATGGAAGATGCCAGGGAGCCGAGCTCATCCGCGATCGCCAGGGTCCTGGCCAGGTGGCCCAGGCCGCCTCCCATGGCGTAATAGAGGATGGGCCCGCCCCGCCGGTTTGAGCCCATGCTACCTGTTGACAAGGGAGAGGGCGGCGAAAATGATCAGGGCGTTGCTCTCCTTAAGCCCCTGGAACAGGGCCACAGCCGGGGCCGCGCGCAGCCTGTTCGCCGAAGCCTCGCAGACCTCCGCGCCCTTTGCGTCCTTCACTTTCATCTTCTTTTTGTCATTATAGAATTTTATCTTGCCGAGCTCCCGCTCGCCGCTCACTACCTTGTAATGATCTCCTTTAAACTTAATCGCCCAGGGGGAAGGATCGTCCTCGCTTTTCATGACTTTTATCTTACCCTCTTTTTCCTTGATCTTATAGATCATGCTTCCGGAGGGGTCGTAAATTTTATACCCGTTCTCTTTTTCCTTGACCCTGTATTCCCTGCCGCCCATGATAAACCTGTATCCCGCCTTGTCCTTCACGACATCGAGGAAGAGCCTGGCGGAAGCGGCCTTGTATCCGCCGCCTGTTTTCGTGAAAGAGAAGATCTCCTTTCCGCCCTGCTTCACCGAAAGATTATCGGACTGCGCCGAAGCGAGAAAAGAAAAAGAAACGATCATTATCAGAATGAGAAAGAACCGTGTTGTTTTCATGGGATACCTCACTGTATTATTTATTAATGCCCCCCTTCCCCCGTTGGGGGCACGCAGCATAAACCATATTTACGTGCCCCCTTCGGGGGACAGGGGGGAGTGAATCAAATCATATATGCTCCTGTTCTCAAGTATAAAATCATCGCAGCGTCCGCATACTTCAAAGGTATTGGCGTCAGACATCAGCATGCGTATATCCCTCATCCGCCTGCCGTTCAGCAGCTCTGACAGCGGCTCGGTGATGACATTCCCGATAGATGAAATTTTCCCCCTCGTCATGCAGCAGGGATACGCGAAACCGCAGGGATCTATGAAAAGGTGCATCCAGGGCATGAAGCAGGGATAATGCTTGTAATATTTCCCGGCGTAATTACCCCGGGAAATATTCTTATTGCTGTCGAACCGGTTGAAAACATGACGGTTTTCAAGCAGCCCCCAGCCCCGGGACCGGTCCGCCAGCCGCGCTACCTGGGATTCGGTGAGGCGCAATTTTCTGTTCTGTGAATCAACCGGGATCAGCTTCCAGATAATATCCGGGTTCATGGCCTCGAGAAAGGCGTGCATGTCGTCGAGGTCTTCGCAGTTCTCCCGGGTGACGACCGTGTTGACGCGCAGCTTCGGGTTTTTTTTCCTGTACCTGGCCAGGTGCTCCAGCGCCCTGACAGTCGACTTGAACGCGCCCTTCCTGCCGCGGAGCCGGTCATGGAGGGCGGGCTTCGAGGAATCCAGCGACAGCGAGATCGAATGGACCCCCATCCCGGTGACCGCTCTCGCGATCTCTTTCGTGATGAGCGTGCCGTTGCTGGTGAAATTCACCTGCACGCCGCCGGCGCAGGTGGTCTCAAGTATCCTGAGGACCTCGGGGTGAAGGAATATCTCCCCGCCGGAAAAATGGATCTTTTTGACGCCGTGCCCGACAAGATCCCGTAGAATTTTAGCGTACACTTCATGGCTCATCGGCTCGCCGGGCGCGGGCCGCTCGCAGAACACGCAGGAGAGGTTGCACTGCCACAGCAGCTTGATCTTGGCGAATATAACCGGCATCTCCTGCAGCGGTTCCTGCCGGATGGCCGCCAGCCTGTCCCGCAGCCCCGGCGTGTCCTTGATGATCTGTACCAGGTCCATATCAGGTTACATATTCCTTAATGCCCTTTTCAATTGTTTCAATTTCTTTCCCCGGATTGAAATTTTCCGCGATCGTTTTCCTGGCGGAATCCGTCATGGCGGCCTCCGCGCCCTGCTTCATATCCAGGGCCCTGTGCATTGTCCGGGCGGCGTCCGCCATGTCTCCTGTCTTGAAGAGAAATCCATTATCCCCGTCCCGGATGACGTCCGGGAAGGCGCCGGCGCCGCTTGCCACAATGGTTTTACCCAGCGCCATGGCTTCGAGGAGCACGTTGGGCATCCCGTCATAGAATGACGGCAGGAAGACAATATCGGAAGCCGCGTAATACAGGGCCATATTCTCGCGTTTCTGGAACGGCACGTGGAACCATGAATCGCCGAGGCCGGCCGCGAGCCTCTCGCTCATGGCGTCCGAAATGTTCCCGACCGTCAGCAATACCGCCCGTTCCCTGAATTCATAGGTCGTAAACAGGGCGATCGCGATATCGAGGCCTTTCTTTGACTTGAGGTCGCCGAACATGGCGATGATTTTTTTCTCTTTATGGCCCATTGAATCGCGGAACTGCCCGGACTTGGCCATGTCGGATTTCAACAGCGTCCATTCGGCAGGGTCCACGCTGTTCGGGGTGTATATGACCGGCTTCTCCCGCAGGGTCCGTATGCGCGACGCCATTTCGGTTGAAACAGCGCCGACCAGGTCGGCATTTTGAAGTATGGCGTGGGTGATCCATCCCCTCTTCAGGTCGTGGATTATCCTGTCAAAATCGTTTCCCCGGTAGAGGACAAGGCTTTTCTCTTTCAGCCATCTTGCCCAGAGCACGGCATAGTAACCGGCGTGGTTGCCCCCGAAACCCGCTATCACCGCCTTTGCCATGCTGTCGCGGTATTGCCAGAAGAGCCTTTCAGGCTCGGCCAGGTACCGGGCGCCGGACGTCATGACCATACCGTTATCGGCGGCCCCGGAAAAATCACTCTCGGACAGGTGCAGGACCGTGACGGAATGTCCCCGGTCCCTCAGGCCGTTGACGATCCGTTCCGATGACCGCGCCATGCCGCCGGTGTCGGGCGGATGGTTCGCCGTGATCCAGAATATATCCATCAGCTTTCCTGGAAGTCCGACGGTTCCACATCTTCCTTGCCGGCGGCATCCTGGGTTGAATCATACGTATCGTCAAAGGTGGTATAATCATCGTAGCCGTAACTCCGGCTCCTCCCGAAATAAAAAGGATGGAAGGCAGCGGCGCCCGCGGCCCCGTAAATCAGGTTCCTTCTCCTGGCGGCCCGGTATTCAGCGTCTCCGGTCATGTCGTCTTTTCCCGGCACCTTGTTGACAAAGCATTCCAGGCAGAGGGTGCTTTTCTCAAAAATTTTACTGTGGGCGCCGCAGATTGGCCTGTTGCAGGAGGCGCAGACGGTGACCCCTTCCTTGCCGCAGTCCTGGAGGTTCAACAATCCGACTTTATATTTGCATTTTGCCATGACAATCCTCCTACCTGGTGTTTGCCGGCTTCAGCGCGGCATAGAGATGGGTGAGATTACCCAGGACCAAGACGGGGTCAGAGCAGATCTCGGCCTTGCCGGCCGATTTTTCCTTGCACTTGACTGTAAAGGACCCGGTCACGACAGTCGCCCCGTCTTTCTTGACAACGCTGATATCAGGGGCCCCTTCAGCTCCTTTTTTCACCGCGGCCGGTCTGGATACCGAGAATTTTTCCGTATTCACTTTCAATTCAAGGGAATACCCGGTTTTTTTTGCGTATTTATATTTCGTCTTTGTTTTGCCCCTCGGGTTTGTCTTGGTCTTTTCAGTTTTAATCAGGAATTCATCGACCGCGATGGTCAATTTATTGCCGTCCATTAGGCTCATTTTCATCTTCATAAAGTCCCTGCTGTAATTATAATCACAGCATCTGGGATATACGCCCGCCGCATAGGGTTCGCTTTTTTTTGTTAAGAACCTGTTATTATCCAGGGGAAGCAGCTCGAGCTCGACGGCGATATCGGCGTCTTTTTTCACGTCATACTGCAACGAGTCCAGCATCGGCTTGACGAACATCCGTACCTGGTCGTCAATGTCAAAACTCCTGTAGCGCCTGAACAGGAAAAGGAACAGCACGCCCACCAGGGCCAGGGGCAGCAGGTAAAAGAACCCCACAAAAAAAGGCACGATCGCCACCACGAAACTGATGATACACACTGCAAGCGAAATCTTTTTCTTGCGGGCGACCGCGATATCATATGTTTCAAGCTCCTGTAAAATGTTCCGGGCATCTTCCGCCTTCCATTTCCCTGACATCTTATGCTCGCGCAGTATCGGGTCTATCAGCTTGTGCGTGGCTTTTTTCATGGGATCCTCCTTCCGGTTATTTCAGACTTCTTTAATAAAAGCTCCATACGCGTCATGGAACTTTTTCATCCATACGTCCATATGGTATTTATTCCGGCTTTTTTCTTTCGCGTTTCCTCCCAGCCGCGATGTCAGGGCGTCATCGTCAAGGAGCATGGTCATCGCGTTCGCAAGCGCCCGGGGCGAATTGGGCTGAACGAGCAGCCCGTCCTCCATGTGATCGATGTATTCCGCGCACACGGCGAGATTTGAAGCGATCACCGGCGTGCCCGCGGACATTGATTCTATGATTTTCAGCGGGGAACACCCCTGGAGCTCGTTCCTGCTGCACCGTGAAAGGGGCGCGAGGCTGAATGCCGCCCTCCGGTACATCCGGTGCAGCGATTCCCTTGAAAGGCCGATTTTAAATTTAATTTTGTCTTCAAGACCCGCTTTTCGTATGGTCTTTTTGATATGCTTGGAATATTTGCCCGTTGAGCCCGCGATATACAGGACAACATCATCGCGGTCGGAAATCAGATCGAAGGCCTTTATGAGCGTTGGCAGGCCCTGCCATTCGGTCAGGGTTCCGGCGTAGAGCATGATTTTTCCTTTATTATCCGCGCCGCTCTCATCGGGTTGTTCCAGCGCGTCCCGGGATGGATCATTAAAGTCACAGGCGGTATTCGGGATGACCGTGATCTTACCGGCGGGAACATTCCTGCTTTCGAGATATCTTTTCGTGACATGGCTCACGGTGATGATGCCGTCGGCCCATTCAAGGCAATGGTCTTCCATCATCCTGATCCTGGACATGAGCCCGCGATTCCGCAGCAGCCGCGGATAATGATAGGGAAGCTCGATCGACGGGAGGCCGTTCACCTCGAATATTTTATTTGCCCGGGCAAGGCGCGGATCATCAAAGACGGCCATCCCGCCCCATATATCGCGGAAATGAACATACTCGATGCCGCCGATCTTATCCACGGTATCGCGGATGAAGTCGTAGAAATATTCCGTCCTTTTCAGAAAGTTGGGATGGTGCGAGAGGCAGCGGTAAATCGAGACATTGCCTTCTTCCTGGAACCGCGGCATATCGCCAAAACCGAGGGAGGCGAGATTTACCGGTCCGAAAAGGGACGTAAGGGCCCGCAGCGTATGGGCGATATGGGTGCTGGAACCCTTGGGAAGCGGAAATACATCAAATGTCGCGAATAATACCGCCATGGGAATAGGGATATCATCCTCCGTTACATGATCATTACGCTGCACCCTGTTGACGAATGTCATCCGGCAGCCGGCACGAATGCCCGGAATGACCTCGACTAATCAAATTTGTATATCATCGATCCCCGTTCGTCAAGACTTTTTCGCAGAACTGTCCCCGGGTTGCGCTATTTTTTTATAAACAGCCCCCCCGGGAGTAAAAAAAGTGGAATGAATCATTCCTGAAAATCCTGTTGACGTACTGTCGTACCGGTTATACTACAATCATTCAAGATTCAATCACACGAGGGGAGGATGATCGTATGCTGAAAACACTCAGGCAGATGAAGGATTCCCGGGTCTCATCAAGATCCATATTTGATCAGCACTATTTCAAGATCGGCGCGAGCATCCTCTTCATCATTCTGCTCATCGCCGCGCTCTTCCTCGTCAAGTTCATCCCCGACCTGTCCCACGTGGACATCAGGATACTGTCCGGGGCCACAACCGGCAACTATCACGCGATCATAGAAAAGGCGGCAAAAATCGCGAAGAAAAAGAAGGGGACCATTGCGAACATAACGACGAACGGATCCATAGACAACATCAGGCGTCTCGGCGACCCGGATGCGGGGGGCCTCTTCGCCCTCGTGCAGAACGGCATGCCCTGGACCGGGGGACTCGAGTTCGCGGCGCACCTCACGACGCCCGAAACGTTCTTCATGATCGGTCCCGCCGCCGACCGGATACAGTCGGTGAGCGACCTGAGGAACGCCCGGATCGGCATCGGGCCGAAGGGGAGCGGCAGCTCCCATCTCGCGGAGACCATTTTCGCCATACCGCAGCTTCAAGCGCTCGGCATCACGCTTTCGAACCACGCATCCGGCGAGCAGTTGAAGCTCCTCAGGCAGGGGAAGCTCGACCTGGGTGTTTTCGTAATAAGCGAGGGTTCATCGTTCATCGAAAAGGCCGTGTGCGAAGACGGGATGCAGATCGCGAGCTTCAGGCAGGGAGAGAGCGTGGCCCAGCGCCTCCCCTTCCTCCGCACCGGCATGATCAGGGAGGGACTCTACGACCCGGTGAAAAACCTACCGCCCTCCGACAAGCACGTGCTGAAGGTAGACACCCTTATCGTCACGAACGGAAAGGTGCGGCGCTCGCAGGTGATCGGGCTCCTCTCGGTCATGAACGAGATGAACCCCGGGTTCATCAACTACAACCGGGCCGTCTCCAACACGACGGGGCTCCCCGGGTCTTCCGCCGCCATGGACTATTTCAACAACCAGGGGCCCGATATCCTTGACCGGTACGCGCCCCTGTTCATGGACTTTATCCCGCTCTCGAGCGTCGTCCAGCTCGTCATGGTCGTGAGCGTGTTCTTCAACGCCATGGGACTGGCCAACCGGTACCGGCTGTGGCGCATAGACGCGAACCGCCTCGAAATAGAGGATGACATGAGAACGTATTTCGGCGAGGACATGCTCCCCGGCGAGATCGCGAGCCTCGAGCCGCGGAACGACCATATGACCGCCGATATGCGGGAGGCCCTCAACTCCCTCATAGCCCGCCTCTCCAGGATCGAGTCGCGCTGCCGTACCCAGTCGCAGTCGATGCTGGTGCCCATGGGCACCGAGATGGCCTACCGCTACCAGGAGGAGATCATCAGCAACAACCTTATCGCGCTGAAGGCGTACCGGACGAAGTTCGCCTGAGGATAGTGCGGGGGTTGATTGTACCACTCCCCGGCAACCTGCATTTCAGCGTTGACAAAAACAGGCCCGGGGAATAATAAGCACTACTGTATTATATCTGCGGTCCCTGCCCTATCACCATTTTTCCCTTGTAGTATTTTCTTTTTATTTCAGGATAGGATGCAATGAATTCTTCTATTCCTTTATTCCTGATGAAGCACAGGTTAAATACTTTCAGATTATGGGGAAGCACGTCCGCCCTGTCAGCGGAAGGATGCAGCATGCCGCAGGGGAAACCGGCGCATTCATGGCAGTAGCGCACGCCCTTTTCCCGCACGCACGCGTATGTCGCGCATACCCGTTCATCCGGATGCGCGGGGCACCTGCCCTCCACACTCCTGCAGCCGGCGCAGGGCAGTTTCGCCGCCGACATTCCCCTTGAAACCAGGTAATCATGGAGCTTCCGGTCATCCCGGCATGTGTATGCTTCACAATTTCCGCAGTCTATGCCGCACGGGGCGACCAGGTGTTCTCGTTCAGTATTCACAGGCACCTCCCTTTAATTTTTATACATATACAGAATAATGTCGCCGGCGTAAATACAGGGGCCGGTCCTTTTCGTCCATGATGCAAATAACTGGATCCATTGTACGTTCCATGAATGAAGATCGCGGCCCGCTGGGTTACTTCATCTTTAATCCTTCACTGCTACAATTGCAAATTCCAGAGAATCCTCCGTGAATTTTGAACCTGCCACATCTGAATATAATTCTACTACTTTTAATCCATTTTCCGCAAATTCTTTTTTTATTGATTCAGCGGTAAAATATTGAAGCCAATTATAAATCACTCGCTTCCTTAAATTTTCAATTATTGTATATTTATCAAGAATTACCTTTTTATCATCATACTTAAAAGTATTTATAAACGCATAATAATCATCAGGCGACCAGAAGTGATCCAGATGATTGAACTTATACACGGCTTTTTCATCTATCCTGGCAAATGAATGTAATGAATAGACGTCTAACAAGAGAGACCCCCCGGCAAGCAGTATCTTTCTAAATTTTCCCAGCATATTTTGCCTTTGCCCCGGGCTTAAGGCGCAAAAATCGCACATAATCATGGTAATGAGATCAAACTGTTCGCCTGAATGATATTCAAGATAATTCGCATGTATATACTCAATATTAAATTTTTCATTGCGTGCAATTTGCTTTGCATATTCAATTGATCTTTTTGAGAAATCTATTCCCGTTACCTGAATGCCGTGCCTGGCAAACCGGGTAGTATACAACCCGGGACCGCAGCCGAAATCAATAATTTTAGAAGCCGTGTTAAGGTTAAAATGTTTTATAATCCATCCGGTAGAAGCTTCTATAAATTTTAAATTCCTGGAGGAAATATCAACACTTTCATTTAAATGGTATTCCAGCATTCTTTGAGAAATATAGTCATCAGTCCACAAGTCAGGAGCAGAATAAAATTCAAATGGCGCGGGACGTGAATTGATTTCAGTTAACTTATTGTACATAGTCCTTTCTCTTGATTTCTCCTGGTTCATCCATTGCGCCTGGCGATACGCGGCCATCGGAAGTTGCCCGAAGCGTAGCGCAGGGCCTTCGCCGAGAAGCACAGCAGCTCATGCGCTGTTGTGCGCAGTATTAATTTTTATTATCTTCCAGAATATTTTTAATATTCAATAATCCCTCTTTCGAATGATTGTTTAATTCGGAATATTTATTTTTGAAATATTTATTTAATAAAAAATCCAGTAATTTTCCAATTATTAAATAGTTAAATCCTACTTCTATGATTTCGTTAAGTACGAAGCACTCTTTTTGAATGTCTAACTTAAAAACAAGTTTTCCGCCAATTATTGATAATGGAAAAAGAGCAACCATAATAATTTCATTTTTTGTTATCTTTGTTATTTTATATCTTGCTTTCTGATGTTTGCCAAAAAGAATTTCCTCTGAAAGAGTTATTGTCCCAATACCTCTTGGCGGGGGCGTTAAGAATTTACAATTTAAGTGATTTTTTGGAGACATTATAATATAATTTTTATCAAAATTCCTTATAAAATTAAAAAACGATTCCGCAGATGTATTTATTTCAATACTATTTATTATTTGAATCATTTTATTCTCCGTTAATATTAAACATATGAAAATTAAAATAATATTGAGCACAACTAATCATTTGCAGATTTCACTTTTTTTTGCAAAATAATAAATTTGTCCATGCATGTTTTACAGCGACGATCATACCTTCCCGGTAGTGCAGGAGGTGAGATATGCCGCGCCCCTGCCTCCTCCCCCGAAAAATCACACACCCGGGATCCGGGCAAAAAAAGCTACCGGGCCCTGCGGTATAGAAATATCACCGCCCCGATAATAACCAGCATTGACAGGATAACCGTCACCGGCGCGGGCAGCGCGGGAGTAATCCTCAGGTCAAGGACAATAAAAACCGCCGCGATGATGCCCATGAGCGCCTCTCCGGCGATCATCCCCGATGACAGGAGAACTCCCCGATCCCCGGTCTCGCCGATCCCGCGCCCGTCTGCCTTTTTATCCATTATATAACGAATGATACCGCCGGCCAGCATGGGCACGATAAGCGTAAGGGGAAGATATATCCCCACCGCAACGGGCATCACGTGGACGCGGAAGGGGGCGCCGTATTTCAGGAGGATCCGGTCAACCGCAATGATGACCATGCCGATGATGACGCCTGTTATAACCATTTCGCGGGGGATATCTCCGCCGCCGAAAACCCCCTTCGTAATGCTGGCAAAGAGCGTGGCCTGGGGCGCCTTGAGCCCCGTGCCGATGCCGTAGGCGCCGTGCAGGAGCGAGAGCACCGGCGCGATGAAGACCGATGCCACGGCGACGCCGGCCATCTGGGCCGCCTGCTGCCGCGCCGGGGTGGCGCCCAGGAGGTGCCCGGTCTTCAGGTCCTGCGACACGTCGCCGGCGGAGCTGGCCGCGCAGCACACGACCCCGGCCACGCCCAGCGTGGCCAGTATGGCCGAATCGCCCTTCCATCCCAGGACGAGAAACAGCGCGGAAACGCCGAGGAGGGAGCTGATGGTCATGCCCGATATGGGATTGTTGGTGCTTCCCACGAGGCCCACGATGTAGCTTGACACGGCCACGAAGAAAAACGACGCCACAGTCATGGACAGGGCCGTCATGACGCTGAGGCCCCACCGCCCGGTGAGCATCTCGTACAGGAACGTGAGCACGGCAAGGCACAGGGCCAGCATTACGGCCATGACTGCCAGGCGCATGTCCCGGTCTGTCCGGGCCGTCCCCCGGCCTCCCGCGTCGGGTGATGCGTGGGCGCCGAAGCTGCTCCTGCGCAGTCCCTGCAGCCCCCTCGCTATTCCCCGGCGCACGGATATGATGGACCAGATGCCCCCCACCACCATGGCCCCAACGCCGATATAACGGACCCGGGTCTTCCAGAGATGCCACGCGACCTCAAGGGGCGGTGAACCGGCCATGTCCCCGGGAACTCCCAGGATGGGTATCGCCGCTATCCATGCCGCGGCGCTTCCCAGGAAAACCATCAGGGCTATTTCCAGGCCTATGATATATCCCACGCCGAGCATGGCCGGGGAAATATCGCATCCGATAAAAAATATCCGTCCTCCCGCGACAAACGCCGTTTCAACGGTCCCTCTCAGCAGCTGTATGACCGTGGTAAAAAGCTTAACCGTTCCCCCCGCAGCCAGGCCCCCCAGTATGGCGCGGAATCCCGGACCGCCCGTTTCCCCGGCCTTTAACACCTCGGCGCACGCCACGCCCTCGGGATAGGTGAGGTCCCGGTCCTCGACGATGAGTGCCTTCCGCATCGGTATCATGAAGACGATGCCCAGCAGGCCGCCGCAGAGCGCGATGAGGGTCGTGGGCCAGAACTGGAAGTCCTTCCACACGCCGATAATGACCAGGGCAGGCACCGTAAAGATTATCCCGGCCGCCAGGGATTCGCCGGCGCTGGCCATGGTCTGTACGATATTGTTCTCCAGGATGGTCCCTTTTTTCATGAGGCCCCGCATGATCGACATGGAGATGACCGCCGCGGGAATAGACGCCGAAACGGTCATTCCCGCGTAGAGGCCCAGGTAGGTATTGGCCGCGGTCATGATGACGGCAAGCACGATCCCCAGGATAAGGGCCCGCGCGGTGAGCTCCGGCATATCCGTTCCGGACCCTATGAATGGTTTTGCTGGCTTTTTCATGATCGTATCTACCGGCATACAGGGGATATTATCAATCCCTTTTTTATTTCAGGATATTGTATTTGACGCGAGCCGCGGAATGTTTATACTACACCTATTACGAACAGGAGGGCACCACTATGGGGATACTATCGGGAAAATCATCAGCGCTCACCATCCTGCTCTGCGGCATTGCCGCGCTGACGTCACTGCATGCGGGAATAAATACCGGCGAAAAATCAGCCGCCGCATCGTCGGCCGGCTCCCTGTACAAGAAGCCGGAAGCGCAGCGTGACTACTGGCCCACGCGCGAATGGAGGGTAAAAAAGCCCGGTGAAGTCGGCATGGACCGGAAAAAGCTGGCGAAAATGGAAGCCTACGCCTTTGTCCGCACCGGACCCGACGCGGAGCGAAAAGGGATCCGCACCGATTCCGTGGTCATTGTTAAAAACGGCTGCCTGGTCTATGAGAAATACGCCGGGGGATTCACCCGCGACAGGGTACACATCACCTGGTCAGACAGCAAATCCTTCACTAATGCGTTGTACGGAATCGCCGTGAAGGAGGGACGCCTGATGATGGGCGAACCGGCCTGGAAATACTATCCCTCCCTGAACCGCGGCCGGCACAGGGAAATAACCATCGATCACCTCATGCGCATGAGCTCGGGCCTCTATTCCAATGAAACCTACGAAGCCTCGCCCATAAAATCCACGGTGAACGCCATGCTGTTCACCGTCGGGCACCGCGACATGGCGGCCTATGCCGCGTCGCAGGATATGGAGGCCGATCCGGGGACCAGGTGGGAATACGCCAGCCCCACGCCGAACCTGCTCATGGCCATGCTCAAAAAGACCATGTCCGCGGCGGAATACGAACGTTATCCGTGGGACAGGCTCTTCGATGTCATCGGCATGAAAAAGACGGTATGGGAGCGCGACGCCGCGGGGACCTTCGTGGGCTCGTCGTACGTCTACGCGCGGCCGGTCGACATGGCGCGCTTCGGATATCTCTTCCTCAATGACGGCGTGTGGGAGAACAGGCGCCTCCTCCCCGAGGGATGGGTCGCCTACAGCACTACCATAGCGCCCGCCTACTACCAGACGGAGCTACCGGAAAAAGACAGGAAAGATCCCGCCTACGGCGCCCTCTGGTGGCTCAACCGGGACGTCCCGGAGAAAAATCTTTCCCGGATCTATCCGGACGCGCCGGCGGACACCTTCATCGCCATGGGACACTGGGGGCAGTTCATCTTTGTCATTCCCTCCCTGGACATGGTGGTGGTGTACACCGGCGACAACAGGGACAAAACCTTTAGCATCAACACGTTCCTGAAACTCATAATCGACAGCATTGAAAAATAAAAAGGTGGCCCCCATGAAAAAAGGAGTTAAAATAGCCGGCATTGCGGCAGTCATTCTTATTGTCGTCCTCGGCCTGGTGATACTGATAAATTTGAAAGACCTCAGGAACTTCCGTCCCATGGCCGGGAACGTGTACTCGAAGTTCATGTGTTCCTGCCTCTTCGTGGAGGGGCGGACCGAGGAGCAGTGCCGCAACTGGTCCCGCGTGGTCATTCCCGTTTCCGAATACAGGGTTGACTACAGGGAAAAGCGGGTAACCGCCACCGGCCTCGGCATGACCGGAACCTCGAGTTACCGGGGAGAGCGTTTCGGATGCACGCTGGAATAAAAGAACAACCACCTCATCAGCGGTTGTTCATGATGCGGCTGCTATTTCGAAAGAGAGCCTGAACCGCGCCCTGTCCGCAGAAACTGCCGCAGCGCCTCCAGTTGTTTGGGGGTAGCCTCGAGGGTAACGGCATTGTTGCCCGCGTAAAACCTGATCATGTAGGAGGAAGCGGACATCAGGGCCCGCTGGATATCCGCCGTCAGCTTAACCGTGGCAGTCAGGACATGCTGATTGCTTACGCTCCTGACTGTCACCCCGGGGTAAAAATAAAAAAAGTGATGATACCCGATTATGGGAAAATCATAGTAAACGGTATTGCGTTTCATGCGCGCGTTGGTATTACCCGCAAGTTCCACGGTGAACCGCTCCCGGTCCGCCATGATATAGGCTTTATTATCCAGGTTTTCACCGTTATAGCCGCCGTAATAGGGGTCCACGGTCGCCACGAACACGAAGGTGGCCGCCGGTGGGGATGCCTCCTCCCCGGCTATCTGCCGGTAATACACGGTGCGCACGTTATCGAGATCGCTGTCCAGCACCGTGTGCCACATGTCCACGGAAACCTCCGTGACCCCTTTAAAGGGATCGTCCTTAACAACGACCGGGAAACTCACGCAGCCTGTAAGAACGATAAGAACAGCCAGAAGGGGCGCCGGCGTCCCGGCACGAAAAAAGCTTTTAGTAAGCTGTTTTTGTTTTTCCATGGAGTATTCATCCAACTTTTTCATGATATTGCCTTACCGCCTGATATATCCGTTAGACCAATTCCCAGCCGATTTGTTCCCAAAAAAACCTTCTGTTCGCCCGGGGTTCAAACCCCGGGTTAACAGAAGGTTTTTTATTGATCCCGATCCATATTAATCTTGATTCCAGGCCAGGATATGCTAGTATATTATAACCATGAAAAACGGCGCATCCAGTACACAGACAAAAACACGCGGGGCCGATAAAGACGGATCGTACCGGGCCGTTATCTTCGATATCCAGCGCTTTTCTCTCCACGACGGTCCGGGAATACGCACCACCGTCTTTTTCAAGGGATGCCCCCTCCGGTGCGCCTGGTGCCAGAACCCCGAATCCCACAGCCGGACGCCGGAAATCGCCTTCTACGAGGACCGGTGCAGGCGGTGCTTCACCTGCCGCGCGGTCTGCCCGGAAGGGGCGATCACGGAGGGACAGGACCGCAGGATCGATCACCTGCGTTGCAGCGCCTGCGGAACCTGCGCGGCCGCCTGCCCCGCCGACGCCCTGCGCCTGGTAGGACGGGAATGGGAGGTGGAGCCTCTGGTAACCGAAGTCATGAAGGACCGCGATTATTTCGCGGATTCGGGCGGCGGCGTGACCCTGTCGGGCGGCGAACCGATGGCGTATCCCGGTTTCGTGCTGGCGCTGTTACAGAGATTTCACAGGGAAAAAGTCCACCGGGCCATCGAGACCTGCGGCATGTTCCGGATACAGGACATGAAGGCGGCGCTGCCCCATGTCAGCCTGATATACTACGATTTAAAGCACATGGACGGCGCGAAACACCGGAGCTATACCGGCGCCGACAACCGCGCGATCCTGTCGAATTTCAGAAGTCTATCAAAGTCATTCAGGCATCTCCAGGCGAGAATGCCGGTAGTCCCGGGCTACAATGATGACGGGAAGAACATCCGGGCCACGGCGCGATTTCTTAAGGGAGCCGGGCACAACTCCATTCACTGCCTGCCGTATCACAACCTGGGCGAGGCGAAGATACCCCGCCTGAACTCCACGCAGGAACCCCTGGGGCTGCCGGCCCTGTCCGGCGACGCCATGGAGCGGATAAAACAACTATTCAGGAAGGAAGGGATCAATGCAGTTATCTACGAGTAAGAAACAGAAGCCGGGGATGAGCGGACGCATTGCCAGGCTCAAGTCCGCCGTGCAGGAGACGGCGCCGGGGATCTGCACCGAGCGGGCCCTCATCTGGACGGAATACCACCGGGACCGGAAGAACAGGAAAAAGCACCCCTGCGTGAGAATGGCCGAGGCGCTGCGGGAAGTGCTCCTCAAAAAGACCATACGGATATACCCGGATGAAATCATCGCGGGCAACTTCACTTCAAAGCGCGTCGGCGGCTCCATTTACCCGGAGCTCCACGGCGTCCCGGTCATGATCGACCTTTTCAAGTTCAGCACGAGGAAGACAAATCCGCTGGAGATCTCCCGGCGCGAGCGGGCGGCGCTCATGAAAATCATACCCTTCTGGATGTTCCGTTTCCTGAGCATGAAGGCCTACCGTTCGCCCTTCACCATGGTCCGCTTCATCATTAACCAGCTCCGGGGGCATTTCTATCTCATTAACGAATCGGGGGGCATTTCGCACCTGGCGCCCGATTATGAGAAGCTGATCGCCGTGGGCACCGACGGCATCATCGCAGAGACTCTGAAGATGGAAAAGCAGGCCGGTGAAGATCCAGAGAAGCGGCACTTCTACCGGGGCGTGAAGGTCATCGCCGAGGGGCTTGCCCTGTTCGGCGAGCGCTACGCGGACCTGGCGTCGCGCATGTCCTTCGCGGAAAAAGACCCGGCACGTAAAAAGGAGCTGGCTGATATCGCGGCAGCGTGCGGCCGCGTCCCGCGGAAGGGCGCCCGGTCCTTCCGGGAGGCGGTGCAGTCGCTTTTTTTCGCCCAGATCGCCATCAACCTGGAGAGCCTGGACAACTCCGTGTGCCCCGGCAGGATGGACCGGTACCTCTACCCGTATTACCGGGATGACGTGAAGAAGGGACGGCTCACCAGGACGGAAGCAAAGGAAATCCTGTCCGCCTTTTCCATCAAGATGTCGGAGATTATACCGGTATTCTCCCGGCACCTGACGAACTTCCACGGAGGTATGTTCAACGGCCAGGTGGTGACCGTCGGCGGCGTCGACGCCGCGGGGCGGGACGCGACAAACGAACTGAGCTATATCTTCCTGGAGATCATGGACGAGCTCAGGATGCGGCAGCCCAACTATCACGCCCGGGTGCACGGGAAGTCGCCGCGACGGTACCTTGATATGATTTATGAGATACTGGCGAAGGGGAGCAACTCCCCGGCGCTCTACAACGATGACGTGATCGTTCCGACCCTGGTGCGGCACGGATACTCCCTTGCGGACGCCCGCGATTATACCGCCGTGGGGTGCGTGGAGCCGGTAAGCCAGGGAAAGAGCTTCTCGTCGACTGATGCGGCACTCATGAACGTGGCCCTCTGCCTTGAGCTGGCGCTCAACCGGGGGCGGCGCTTCGGGTCCCCGGTGCGGACCGGTCCGAAGACGATGGCGGCGTCCCGCATGCGTTCCATGGACGATGTCACCGCCGCCTTCGAGACCCAGCTCCGGGCCATGGTGAAAAAGCTCATCCGCGACCTCCAGGCCATGGAGAGGGCCAACGCGGCGCACCATCCCACGCCGCTCACCAGCATGCTTCTTTCCGACTGCCTCGCGAAGGGCCTCTGCTCCACCGCGGGCGGGGCGCGCTATAATTTTTCCGGCGTGCAGAACACCGCGCCCATCGACACCGGCGACGCCCTCGCCGCCATCGAAAAGGCGGTGTTCGTGGACAGGAGAATGTCACTGCCGAAACTGGTGTCGATGCTGAAGGCCAACATCCCCGACGAGGGGGACCGGGCGATGCTGCGCGGCCTTCCCAAGTACGGGAACGATATCGAGGAGGCTGACCGGTGGTCCGTCCATGTCATCCGCGAATACACCCGGGCCCTCCGTGACGCGGGGCCCACTACCAGGGGCGGACGGTACGTGCCGGGCCTCTATTCCGTGACGGCGCACGAGTTTTTCGGGCGCGTCACCGGCGCCCTGCCCCACGGCCGGAGGAAGGGTGAGCCCTTCGCATCCGGCGTTTCGGCCGTGAACTGCATGGACCGGAACGGCCCCACCGCGCTCATCAACTCCACCAACCGGATAGATTTCACGGAGATCGTCAACGGCGTGAACTACAACCTCAAGTTCGACCGTCACACCCTGCGGGGCGCGACGGGCCGGGCGGCCCTGGCGGGCCTCGTCAGGACCTACTTCCGCCGCGGCGGCATGCAGGCGCAGATCAACGTCATCGACCCGTCGGTGCTCATCGAGGCGCGGGACCACCCGGACCGGCACCCGAACCTGCTGGTGCGCGTATCCGGCTATTCCGCCTACTTCAATGACCTTACCCCGGCGATGAAGGATGAGATCATACAGCGCAGCTGCTACCGCATGGAATGAAAAAAGGCCCGGTTATCCGCCGGGCCTTTTTGCGATGCACGGGTTAATCACCTGCGGAATTACTGCCCTGCCGCCCTCCTCTGCTGCATTCTTTTCTTTATCTGGGCTTTTCTCTCCGGGGGCATATTTTTCCATCTTTCCCTCATCTGCGCCTTTTTCTGCTTTTTCTGCTCGGGGGTCAGCCTGTTCCAGCGCTCCCGCGCCTGCGCCTTTATGGCTTCCTTACGTTCCTTGGGTAGCCCGTTCCACCAGGATCCGGCCTTCTCCCGTGCCGCTTCCTTCTGTTCCGGGGTAAGGCTGTTCCATTTCTCGCGCGCCTTCGCCCGTGCTGCTTCGCGCTGCTCCGGCGTCATCGATTTCCATTTTTCCTGTATCCTGGCCCTTACCTCCTGCTTTTCTTCCTCCGGCAGGCCGTTCCACCATTCCTGCGCCCTCATCTTCATCGCCTGTTTCTCTTCCGGCGAGTAGCTGCCCCGGCGCTCCCTGGCCCTCGCTTTTGCCGCCTCCTTCTGCTCCGGCGACAGGCCGTCCCACCAGGCCTTCGCCTTCGCCTTCGCGGCTTCCTTCTGCTCCGGGGTCATGCTGTTCCACTTTTCACGCGCCTTAGCCCGGGCCGCTTCACGCTGTTCCGGCGTCATGTTGATCCACTTCCCGCTCGCCGTGTCAAGGGCCACCTGCCGTTCCGCGTCCGACATTTCAGCCCAGGCCTTCCGCCCGTCGGGATCGGACGCTTCCTGCGCCGCCGCGGACAGGGCAAGGCCCGAGGCACATGCCAGCGTCAGCGCCAGTATCAATAATTTTTTCATCTTCACTTCTCCTTTCTGAAAGATTGATACATGAGAATTGTTACGAATCCTCGTCCAGTTTAAAGATCCGGATCCGGAACATATCTATTCTACAAGATACAACGATAATCGCGCCGGAAAGTGCCAAAAAAAATTACCTGATGGATTTTTTAAATGCCGCCGTAGCGGCTGGCACCGCGGAAATGACACGGAGCCGCGCATAAAATCCTTGATTTATCCGCCGCATACCGCCTTACATAACAAAACAGATATTAATTCACTGATGCGAGGACACCCATGGATCCATCTATCATATCCGGAATTTTCGCCCTAGCCGGCGGACTGGGGGGCGCTGTCGCCGGGTCGCTCATAACCCGCCACACGCTCCTGGCAACGACAAAGCAGAACAATGACACGCTGCTGCAATCCATACGCATGAACATTGACTGGAACAGGGCGCTTAAGGACATCGGGATACTATGCGGCCAGATAAAAGGATTCTATCTTCTCGAAGAATCATATATAAAAGAAATCAGCAGGCTGACCCGCAAGCCTGAAAAAAGGATCAAATTGAAGATGAGGGAGCAGAACGCCAGGGCCAGCGGCATAAAGCTGGAAATGACCGTTACCAGGGCGGATAAAATCATCAAGAAATGGGAATATAAAAAGTATTAAAAAGCGGCCGCGTTAAGCGGTCGCCTTGTTGCGTAATTCCGTATCCATGGCCTCCGGACACGGAACGAGGCGTTCCACGATGTCCCGTACCCCTGCCAGGGCATAGAGGACACGCGCCCAGAAATGCCGCGCGCTATCGCCGCTGGAGAGCAGGTCCCGGAGAAATTGCACCTGTGATTCCGCCGGCAGCAGCATAAAATAGATGTCAAACACCAGGGCTATCGCGGCCGGCAGCAGATTGAAGATTTTCCGTGCCGGAAGAGTATCATTGGGGATAATGATCAGAAAGTAGCAGAAATAGCCGAAGGGACCCACAAGATAGAGAAAGGTCATGTGCAGGTACATGAGGTGCGGGCCCGCAAGCACCGACCCGGTGGCCATGAAGCCTCCCCGTCCCCTGGAAAAATAATCTTCACTGGTTCATGTCCAGTTGTTCATGGAGCACCAGCCATGGGCGGGTCTCAGATCTTCATATCCACAACCTGTTTTCCGTGATGAAATTCATCGCCCCTGGTCCATAAAAATATCTTGCTATAATTCATCCGGCTTCTGATAACTCTACCCTATCAGCACTGTTATCGATTATCACGGTGAGCTGGTTTACATCATCCATTAATCGTGCGGGAGGATATGACCATGTCCAGGAAAATACTGTTTCGTGAAACGGGCCTGCTGACAGCCGGCCTGGCGCTCCTGGTAATTGTATCGTCGTGCCGGCAGGGAAACAGCGCCGGGGATAAACCTGACATCACGGCCCGGAAGGCCCTGGCCGTGTCGATTGAAAAATTCATGAAGTGGAAGAGTTACCGCTACAAGGGCACTTCGGCTCTCACTATCAGCGGCCGTCCCGAGCTCTCCAACAGCGCCGCCTTCGACACCAGGCTGCAGGTCAACGATGAGGGCGCCGTGGACGGCCACATGGTGGTCGAATCCGGGTCGCCGGACGGATCCTACGAAGCGTATACCCATAAAAGGATCTCGTATCGAAAACTCAAGGGAGGGGAATGGAGCCGCAACTCGCGGTCGGCGCGGATTTATGGCTCCGGCATGGTCTCCCTCACGGCGCGAAAAATCATCGCGGCCTTCGCCGACCTGGTTGAGGACGTCCGCTTTATCAGGGTGACGGATGACGAGTACGTGATTGCCTGCACGATGGGCGAGAAATACGAAGCCGGTGCCCGGCGCATTGCCGGGGGCCGCGCTCACACCCATGAAAAAGGCACCCCGGGAGCCAATAATCCGCCGGCAAAAGGCACGGTGATGCACATAACCATTGACAGGAAGACGATGGAAATGAAAAGCGCGTGGATGAAGGCCAGCCAGGACACCAGGAGTGAAGCCGGTATAGTCATCACAATAACCGAAGGCGCCTACACCGAAGTCAACAAGGCGCAGGACGTGAAGCCCGTGGCGGAGGCCCTTAACGCCCCCGAGGGAACATACTGAAGCATTGAATTAGAAGCCCATCTTCCTCAATTTCACGCGGGAGTCCTCCGCACTTTTAACCAGTATCCGGTATACCTTTTTCGCTTTCCCGGCTTCCACCACGTCCCCGGCTCTCGTTTTTTCCATGTATTCCTTAAATTTTTTATTACCCATCATCCGGTACGAAAGCATACCAACGAGTTCCTGTCTCGCGTCCCACAGCACCTTCAGGTTCCCGGGCTCGGCCCTGCCCGCCTCCATGATGGCATGCTGCAGCCGGGTATCGGCCTCATCGGCCTTCATCGAGGCGAGGTCCCATTTTTCCTGCGCGGCCAGGGCTGGTATGCCGGCGATCTCCTTCATGATCGGGCCGTCATAATCGGCCATGACGCGCCGGACAGCAGCATTGAACGTGACGGCTGTCGATGCGACATGTTGCTTTGCACCCGCGTATTTTTGATATTCCGTCCTGCTCCCGCGGGTTAATATCTCCGGCATTATGGCGAAAGACTTCCTGCTGTATGCCATGGCTTCTTTATACCTGGCGACATAGACCCACTCATGGACCTTCTCCGCGGCTTCATTATTATCCCGCGCCGCTTCGATTGATTGGCGCAGGTGGTCCCCTCCGGACCGCAGCAGGGGTATCATCTTCACATAGCACTCCTTCAATTCATCGATTTCCGGGTAACCGGGGACCCTGCGAATACTTTTCACCAGCTTCTCGATCTTTTCCAGTTGCGCGGGCAGATAGGCCGCCGTTTCCAGGGCCTCCCTGAACCTGAGAAAAGTCCTGTGCTCGTAGGCCCAGCTCCATATTTGGAAATACCTGTTGAAAGCCCCGACCACCTCTTCACTGGTTTTCATTTCCGTTTTCGCCAGTTCCCAGCCTTTCATATCCATGTACCCGGAACTCCAGCCGTCGACGACATTCTCTCTAACGCCTTCGGGGCTCTTCTGCCGGCCGGTAGGCGCATCTTCCGATTTGCCGCACCCGGGAAAGGCGCAGAGCAATACGGCAAGCACGAATAATGCCGCATGCAGTTCCGGCACCCTGAAAGAGGCCGCGTTACGGGATACCTGTTTCATGATGATTTCCTCCATGATCAGGCCGCCGTTGTATCATTCCCGGTTTTTACTTATGCGCCTGGCTGACTTTTCATACAGAAAATGACTTACACGGCAGCGTCACTTATTCCTGTTCTTCTTTTCAGAATTCACTATCTCGAGGGCTTCTTCAATGGCTTTTTCAAGCGCGGCTATAATGTCCGGCTTGATATCAAAATATAATTTGTTGTCCTTGCACAGTTTCTGGGTCCTTTTCAATTCGCTCATCAATGGCGCCGGTATGCTCACTCTCAATAGAACATTCTTCAACTGCTCTTTCTGATCTTTCCTTATGACAGCCATATTTCCTCCCGGAATCACCCGTGGTTTATATTTTATATAAATCATCAGCATTCATTCCGTCAATGACTAATTTATTATTTTTAGCATTTCTATTGCTTTTATTTTTGCTATTTTTTATGCTTTTTATATTGACACTTTTTAAAGCATGCAGTATATTATGTTCTGATGGGTATGCGAGAATGTTTAACATATTATTGATAGGAGGTTTTATGAAACACGATGGGCCCTATGACCGGGCAGACCTGAAGCCGCTAAAAAAGGAAACCACGATGAGAACCATAAACACGCTGATGATACAGCCGAAGACCCCCCAATCCTTCTGGAGCCATGACAGTTCGCTCAAGTCCGCCGGATTCAAGACTGTCATGCCTCCACTGGGGTTGATGACCGTGGCAGCCATGCTCCCTGAAAATTACAAGGTCAAATTGATCGACCTGAATGTACGCGACCTGGACATACAGGACGTAAAATGGAGCAAGATCGTTTTTCTCACCGGCATGTGGATTCACCGGGAATCGTTCCTGAAGGTCGTTGCCATCTGCCGCGGACTCGGTAAAACCATCATTGCCGGAGGCCCCTTTGTCCAATCCGCATACGGGAAGCCGGGCCGCGACTACCTGGAATCTGACAGGATCGATCATTTGATCCTGTATGAAGCGGAAAACAATCTTCCCCGGTTCCTGTGCGATTATGAGCAGGGAAATGCAAAAAAGGTTTATGATAAAAGGGAAAAGCCGGGCCTTGCCCTTACCCCGGCGCCGCGCTTCGACCTGATCCGTCCCCCTGACTACGCCTCCATGGCCCTTCAGTTCTCCCGGGGGTGCCCGTTCAACTGCGAATTCTGCGACATAGTCCAGATGTTCGGCCGCGTGCCGCGGACCAAGTCACCGGCCCAATTCATGGCCGAGGTTGAAGCGCTGTACCGGACGGGGTACCGCGGGCGCCTCTTTATCGTGGACGACAACTTCATCGCCAACAGGAAATCCGTCAAGGAGATGCTCCGCCTGCTGGCGCCCTGGCAGAAGGAACGGCACTATCCGTATCTCCTGTTTACGGAAGCGAGCATCGACCTGGCTGCCGATAACGAGCTCCTGGACCTGATGGTGAGATCGGGTTTCACCTCCGTTTTTGTCGGCATCGAATCGCCCGATTCCGAAACACTCAGGGCTACCAACAAGAAACAGAACGCTGCCTGCGACATGAATGCCGCAATTGAGAAGATACAGAGAGCCGGGATCGAGGTGATGGCGGGATTCATACTCGGGTTCGACACTGACACGGAGGACGCCTTCGACCGCCAGATGGATTTCATCCGGCATAATGGAATCGCGCAGAGCATGACCGGGCTGCTGGCGGCCATGCCGAATACCGACCTGTACAAACGGCTTGAACGGGAAGGAAGGCTTGTGGCGCAGGAAAACCCGCACAGCGGCGACAACGTTGATATTGTCCTCAATTTTATACCCAGGATGCCGGCGGACAGGCTGATTGAAGGCTACCGGCGCGTCATCTCAGAAACCTACGACCCCCGGAACTATTTCGCCCGCGCCCTTACCCTCATCAGCAGGCTGCCGGACATGAAAATTTCAGGTTTTAACTGGTCAGCGCCGTGGAGATGGGACCTGGCAAAGGCACGATTGAGCAATAATCCGAATAAGACACTGCTGGTGATTGAGCTTGTGAAGCTGTTCTTTTCCCCGTTCGGCATCCAGGCGCTATGGTTTATGCTCAGGTCATTCAGATACGGATTCTTCGCAATACCCGTCGCGATCGAGCTGATCTTCCGGGGACGGCACTATGCGACTGTTGCGGAGAGAATTGCTCAAGCAAAAGCGCAGCCTGCAGTCAGAGAAAACAGCATAACCCGGATACCGGCATCGCCACAGGGCTTCCAGACATTGAATCCGGTCCATCTGATGGAAAAAACCGGCGCGGATAGCAGCTATTCAGCCGGAGAGAGGATACGGGGATAGCGATGAAATGTAAACGATATTTAATGCGGCCGGCGGGAAGAATGAGGCCATCCTCTGCCGGCCGCATTTTTTTCTTGATCATATCGCTGTTCTTCATCACCGTTTTGCCAGATCGTTGATATCCTTACGCGCTCTCATGGTTCAGGCATTCGTGCAGAACGCCCTTGCCCACCATTCCTGTCGCCCCCGTAACGATCACCCTGATCTTCATCAAGCATACCTTCGAGTAACCTATTCAGCAAATTATTAAGTATCTTTATATCCTCTCCCACCATCCGGAATCGACGGCGGCATCCGGCGCGTCAATACGCTGCCCCGGCACCGGGAGCAGCAGGTGCACTCCCAACTCCTTCGCGCCGGCGCGAACCTCTTCTACCGGCCCGTACCAGGAATGCATGGCAAGCTGGAAGGTGCCCCAGTGGATAGGCAGGAGGGCCTTCCCCCGGAGGTCCCGGTGCGCCTGCAGCGCCCTCTCCGGCCCCAGGTGTATGTCGGACCAGTTGGGGTGATAGGCGCCTATCTCCAGCATGGTGACGTCAAAGGGGCCGTGCCTGTCGCCGATCTCTTTAAAGCCCGGATGGTAGCCGCCGTCGCCGCCGAAATAGACCCGGTGGCGCGGGCCCGCGATTACCCACGAGGCCCAGAGGGTCCTGTCCTTCATGATCGGCCCGCCGCGTCCTGAAAAGTGTCGTGCCGGTGCGGCGATGAGGCGGTGGCCTTCACCGGTGACGGCCTCGTCCCACCAGTCAAACTCGCGGAC
>CAZZHU010000024.1:0-255 GCA_964654045.1 uncultured Leptospirales bacterium | reverse complement strand
CGCTCCGCGAGGACGCCCCAGCGTACCAGGTATTTTCCCACGCCGAGGGGAACATAAAAATTGGTATCGCGGCCCGCCAGTTTCCTGATAGTCGCCTCGTCAAGGTGGTCGTAATGATCATGGGAGATTATCACGCCGTCGATATGCGGGAGATCTTCGAGTGCGATGGGCGCGTCGAAGAACCGGGCGGGCCCCGCCAGGGGCACCGGGGAGCAGCGCCTGCTCCATATCGGGTCGGTGAGGTACCGCTTCCCG
>CAZZHU010000023.1:28122-35151 GCA_964654045.1 uncultured Leptospirales bacterium | reverse complement strand
GACCACAACAAGGGAGGGAACCAATGAGAATCAATCACAACATGAGCGCTGTATTCGCAAGCAGGCATCTGGCGGAGGTGGAGACCCGGCTGGACAAGAGCATCGAAAGGCTCTCATCCGGCGAGCGGATCAATACTGCCGGCGATGACGCCACCGGTCTGGCCGTGTCCGAAAAGATGCGGACCCAGATCAACGGCCTGGTCCAGGCTGAAAAGAACGCCCTGAACGGGCTTTCTTTTATCCAGGTCGCAGAGGGGTCATACCAGCAGGTCAATGAGATCATGCAGCGGATAAGGGTGCTGTCGGTCCAGTCGGCGAATGGAATTTATTCCAGGGACGATCGGGTTCAGATACAGGTTGAGGTATCTCAGCTTATTGATGAAGTCGACCGTATCGCCTCTTCCGCGGAGTTCAACAGGATGAAGATGCTCCAGGGAGAATACGCCAAGAACAGCAAAAAAGGAAGCATGTTTTTCCATGTTGGCGCCAATCAGAATCAGCGGATCAGGGTGTTTATTGCTACTGTCAGCTCGAAAGCCTTCAACCTGGTAAATGAGGGGAACAGCAAGCGGACAATATCAACGGTGGCCGGTGCGAACGCGATGATAGGGTATGTCGATTCGGCTCTTGACAGGCTGAACCGGCAGCGGGCAGACCTTGGAGCGTATTACAACCGGCTGGAAAACACCGTAAAAGCCCTGGCGCAGACGTATGAGAATATGATGTCGGCGGATTCACGATTGCGTGATACGGATATGGCGGCTGAAATGGTTGAATTCACAAAGGACCGAATTCTCGTTCAGACCGGCGCGGCGATGGTGGCTCAGGCCAATACCAAGCCGCAGCTGATCATGAAGCTGTTTGAATGAGAATCAGTTACAAACGGGGGGTCCCTGCAGTGCGGATCACCCCGTCCCTCTCCGGTACCGGCACGGGTAGCGCTGCCCGCGCCGGCGGCCGGGGAGGGGCCGTTTTTTAAAAGGGAGGTTGAGAGATTTTCTCTCGTTAACATGGAGGTTAACTATGTATGTCAAGAATGTAAATTTCGAACCGATGGAGACCGGCGGCACCTACGCCCGCAAGGCTGAGGCGGCGCCGGAACAGGCGCAGAAAGTACAGCCGCAGACCGTCCAGCGCGAGCTGAGCCGGGACGAGGTCTCGGATGTCGTCGATCGCCTGAATAATGGCGTGCGTGATATTCATGAGCGCATGTCCTTCTCGTATAATGAGAAGACGCAGCGGATCATTGTCAGGGTCCTGAATAATGATACCAACGAGGTAGTGCGGGAGATCCCGTCAAAAGAAGCGATGAAGCTCCTTGAGCACATCCAGGATTTTCTCGGTATGCTCGTTGATGAATCGCGATAGCTGATATCGCGGAGTAGAGTGAAAAAAAATATAGATTTTTTGCGAAGGGGACAGGTATGCCCTCAGGAGATACCTATTGTCTTTTAATATCAGCCTTCCTGTTGTTATCTTCTATAAAATTCATAATTGTGTACCAATGATTGATGTCTGGTTGAGTATATGTCAATATTTATATATTGATAATAAAAATTTGCATATCAAAAAATTTTTACTCTGACACTAGCTATCTGTCGTCTTTTTTAGGATAGTTATCGGTAAATATGTTACTCTGACCCCGACTCTGGCGCGCCCTCACCTGGTGGGTGAGGGGGACCAGGGGGGTGAGGTCATACCGGGATTAAATCTATGAAAATCCGCATTTTTTTTAATACTTATTAATATCCTCTTATAAAATTCCAATATTATGTCGACAATAATGATGTAGGATACCTATGTTAAAACAGTGCCACAAAAAGCAAGGGAGGGCTTGTATATGCCGGTATCAATGAGTGGAATGGCTTCGGGACTGGATACCGATGGCATCGTTGACAAGCTGGTCAACGTTGAAGCCAGGCCGATAAGACAGTTAGAAATCCGCAAGAAAAACCATAATGCCCGCAAGGATGGCCTCAAGGCCCTGGGCAAACAGCTCAATGAAGTCAGCAGCGCGGCAAAGGACCTGTACGGATTCAGGACTTCATTCAATGATAAAAACGTAATTTCTTCGGACAGCTCCGTTGTCGAGGCCAGGGCGTCCATGGCGGCTGACAAGGGCGTGAAAAAAATCAAGGTAAACCAGGTGGCGACATCCCATAAGGTGTCAACGGATCCTGTGCAGGAAAA
Source organism: uncultured Leptospirales bacterium (assembly GCA_964654045.1). Classification (GTDB taxonomy): domain Bacteria; phylum Spirochaetota; class UBA4802; order UBA4802; family UBA5550; genus RBG-16-49-21. Next base: position 32,961 of record CAZZHU010000023.1, on the reverse strand, counting down.
GGAGATGCTGCCTGCCGGGAAGTTCACCATCGAGGTGGACGGCTCAAGGCAGACCGTCACCTTCAAGGGCGGGACCCTGAAAGAGCTGAACCAGAAAATAGAAGAAGCCGCGTCGGATCTTGTCACGACATCGTATATGCGCAAGGACGGCGATACCTATATCCTTACCCTGCAGTCGAAAAAGACGGGCGAGAAGGGTGAGATCAGGCTTACCGGGGACAGGGATCTCCTCGAGAAAACAGGGTTGGCCGGCGGGGAAGCGAAGGACCTGAAAAACGAGGTCGCCGTATCCTTTGATTCGCGGTATTTCACCTCATACATGGGGGATAAAAAAGCCGCAACTGAAAACGGGACCATCAAGGTGAGGGAGAACGGCAGAATAGTATCGGTACGCGGCGCCCTCTGGCGGGAGTACGCGCTCCCGGTCGAGCTGGCAATAAAGGGAGATACGATGCTCGAGTTCGACCTCTCGTACCGGGAACCGGGTAGCGATGACGAGGGAATTCCGAAGCGGCTCCAGGTAGGGCCGAAGGAAAAAGTCAACATCAAGGGGATCATTCTCGAAAGCTATAACGTGGAACGGAAACGGGAAGGAAAGAAGGAGGAACTGAAGGGCCTTGACAGCCTGATGGGCATCGGCATTATCTCGAATGAAAGCGGGAAGCGGGTGGAGAAGATCTACCCTCTGGGAAAGGAAATGAAAGGCGCCATGAAGATCGCCGCCGGCAAGGACCTCAGGGGCGGCAGGATTGGCAAGATCATCCTCTACTGCAACCGCGGCACCATGGAGGTGTCCGGCGTACGCCTCGCCACGCCGGCGGAACAGAAGACGGGATACGCGATGAAGAATGTTATCTCACCGGCCCAGGACGCCAAGATCGCCGTTGACGGCATCGAGGTGACCAGGGACCGTAATGACGGCCTGACCGACATTATCAAGGGCGTCACCCTGACCGTCAAGCGGCCGTCCCAGCACGAGATTGACCTGAACATAGAACAGAGCATCGATTCCTCCATCGACAAAATAAAGAAATTCGTCGAAGCCTATAACAAGTATCTGGACATGCACCGGGACCTTACCAAGGCGAGTATAACCAGTAAGCCCGGTGAATTTGACAAGAGCATCGGCCAGAAGGGCCTCTTCATGGGAGACATGACCCTGATGAGGCTGCAGGGCGCTGTCCAGACCACCGTGACTAGCGCCTATCCGAACAGCGCGGAAAATCCGATCAAGCTTTTCTCCCAGATGGGCGTTTCGACGGGCTCCATTAACGCCGAGTGGGAATCGATCAAGGCAGGGAAGCTCATCATAGATGAAGCGGTATTAAAGAAAACCATACTTGAAAACCCGGACGGGGTGACCTTCTTTTTCGGCTCCGACTCCGACGGGGACAACAAGGCCGACAACGGCATGGCCTTCAAACTGGTCTCCACGCTGAAGCCTTACGTGTCGTCCGGCAAGAACATCATCGCCGCGAAGATCGACATGGAAGACAATTCCATCAAGCTGGCCGATGAGAGCATCAAGTCGAAGGAAGACCATTTGAAAAAATACGAGGACAAGCTGAAGAGAAAGTTCGCCGCCATGGAACAGGCGATTTCACAGACGAACGCCCAGAAACAGTGGATGAAAAACCAGCTTGGCGGTTCCGGCGGCGGAGGCGACAAGGAAAAATGACAAACGTGAGGTGTGACGTGCAGGTACTTATAAACGATTGCCCGGTTGATTTTGAACTGAAGCAGGATAAAAAGATATCCGATGTCATTAATTCGATTTCGGAATGGACGCGCGACCGCGACCTCGTTTTTTACGAGCTGTATATCGATGATGACTGCTATCCCATCGACAGGGCGCCCGACGCGAACCTCGCGGATGTCAAGATCATCAACTGCATCGTGCAGTCAAAGGCGGATATCGTGTTTTCATCGGTTGATGAGGCGGCCCGTTACTGCGACCGCGTGTCGGCCTTCATGAAGCACGTGACGGAGACGGGAGAATTCGCCCGGAACGATATCGACGATCTCCTGGCGGGCATTTCGTGGCTCACGGAGGTGATCGCCAAGGTGACCGGCCTCCTCGGCATCGGTTACACCAGGCTGAAGTACAGGGACGGCGATCTCGCGCACCATGTCCGCACCCTGGAATCGTTCCGCGACAGCCTTGCCGCGGCCGGCGCCGACGTGAAGGACAGCATCGTTGCACGCGGGGACGTTTTCGCGGACATCAAGCATATATTCAGGATGCTCCTGCTGAGCGACGAGATGCGGTCGCTCATCGTTCAGAGCATCGATTCTCCCGATGTGCTGATTGAATCAATCAAGCAGACCGGGGATGAGCTGAAAGAGCAGCTCGAGAGCGTGCAGGCTGCGGCCGTGGCCTACCAGATGGGCAAGGATGCGGAAGGGTCGGAGCGGCTGAGGGCCTTTGTCGACTTCATATACCGCTATACAAGGACCTGTTACCAGCTCGTCCCGATGTTCCGCGTGGACCTGTCCGAGATCGCCGTTGACGGTGTCAGCCTCGAGCAGAAGAACCGCGATCTGCGCAACCTTCTGCATGAAATAATAAGCGTCATGGAAAACAATGATATCATCAGCCTGTCCGATATCCTCGAGTACGAGATCAGGCCGGCCCTTGAAAATCTTGGCGCCTACCTGGACCTGCTCCTGAAAAATATCACCACAAGATGACGCGTATACCCACCCTGAACGCCGCCAGCGCCGTCGGCGACGACCGGATACAGAAGAATATCCGCGGGTATGTTGTGCCCGACAGTTTCACCCATGGCAGCTCCGAGCAGAGACAGAGGTGGTTTTACAAGGGATTCAAGTCGGGCAGGGTGAAAAACGGCGACACCTTCAACACCGATGAATTGTGAGGCTGGCTGCATCGCATTAAAATGTCTTGATTTTTTTACTGCAGCGTTGCAACAGTAGTGCGCGCGGGGCGGATGACGGCCCCGCCATCACCGATATCCGATCATACAGGAACCATGACCATGGGAAAGGACAAGGAACAGAAAAAGCCGTGGGGGGGCCGGTTTACCGGTTCCCTGTCAAATATCGCCGAGCGGCTGTCGGCGTCGATCGGCTATGACGCGCGCCTCTGGCGCCAGGACATCCGCGGTTCCCGGGCCCACGCGAAGATGCTCAACCGGATCGGCATCCTGTCGGACCGGGAGCTGGCCGATATCCTGAAGGGCCTTGAGCAGATTGGAAAGGAGATCGAGGCGGGCGTGTTCGAATTTTCTGAATCCCTCGAGGACATCCACATGAATATAGAGGCGTCCCTGACGGAGCGGATCGGCGACGCGGGACGGAAACTCCACACCGCGCGGTCGCGCAACGACCAGGTTGCCCTGGACATGCGCCTCTGTCTCCGCGATGAATCGGAGGAGGTCCGCCAACTTTTGTCGGGCCTTGTCGAACTCCTCGCCGCGACGGCGGAAAAGAACATCGATATCATCATGCCCGGGTACACGCACCTCCAGGTTGCCCAGCCGGTGCGCTTCAGCCAGCACCTGCTCGCCTACGCCTGGGGGTTCCTGCGCGACGCGGAAAGGCTCAACGCGTCAACCCGGGCCTGCGCGCAGCTTCCCCTCGGGTCCGGGGCCCTGGCGGGCCTCAACTACCCGGTTGACCGCGAATTCGTGCGGGATGAGCTCGGCTTCGCGGAAATCGTGCCCAACTCGATGGACGCCGTGAGCGACCGGGACTTTATCCTCGATTTCTGCTATTTTGCAGCGGTATGCGGCGTGCGCCTTTCCCGCTTCTGCGAAGAGCTTGTGCTCTGGTCGACGTCCGAGTTCGGCTTCATCCGCCTGGGCGACGGCGTGACCACGGGCTCATCCATCATGCCGCAGAAGCGCAATCCCGACATAGCCGAGCTCATCAGGGGAAAGTCCGGCAGGACAGCCGGCAACCTGGTGTCTCTCCTGACCCTGCTGAAGGGGCTTCCCATGACCTACAACCGCGACCTCCAGGAGGACAAGGAGCGTCTCTTCGACTCGATCGACACTATAAAGCTCTCCCTTGCCGGCATGATGGAGATGGTCTCGACCATGACGGTGAAGGGCGACCGGATGAGGAAGGCCGTGTACAGCAACTTCTCCACCGCCACGGACCTCGCCGATTACCTGGCGCGCAAGGGGGTCCCCTTCCGCAAGGCCCATGAGATCGTCGGTACCATCGTCAGGACCTGCGAGGAGGAAGGGACCGATTTCTTCGCCATGAAGGCGGCCGATTTCAGGAAATTTTCGCCGGAATTCGGCGATGATGTCGCGGATATCATCAATCCCGAGACCAGCGTGGAGCGCAAGATATCCGCCGGCAGCACGGCGAAAAAGGAAGTAGTGGCGCAGATAGAGGCGATACGGAAGAAGATTTAGACTCTACCCCATAGCCATATGAACCTTACCCCCGGCCCCCTCTCTGCTTTTAGACCTCACCCGCGTTTTGCGCACCCTCTCCTTAAAAAGAGAGGGTTTCCGTACTAATGATCTCATCTCTATTCCCCCTCTCCATTTTATGGAGAGGGGGCCAGGGGGTGAGGTTAAACAAGGAATGGGTGCTTGAGCGCCGGTGAGGTTATTATTCTCCTTGACAACTCACCCGATATCCATAAAAACTATCCCTTAATCAAATTTTCTGTGGACAGGAACGGCACCGCGGACCGACCATGGCCACAAACAGATTACCGGCAGGATACGGAAATGAACATGCAAGACACAACACCAGCGCAACTCGATTGGAAAAACCTTCCCTTTGGTTATGAAAAAACCGATTATAACGTCCGCTATTACTTTAAGGACGGCAAGTGGTCGGCCGGGGAGCTGGTCT
>CAZZHU010000023.1:0-28112 GCA_964654045.1 uncultured Leptospirales bacterium | reverse complement strand
TGCCCCATGCCTCCATTACGGGCAGGAGGCCTTCGAGGGGCTCAAGGCCTTCGAGACAAAGGACGGCAGGGCGGTCGTGTTCCGGCCTGTTGAAAACGCCCACCGCCTCCAGAAGAGCTGCAGGCGGATTTTCATTCCTGAAATTCCTGACGACCTGTTCATGGACGCGGTGCAGAAGGTGGTGAAATCAAACAGGAGGTTCCTGCCGCCTTACGGCACCGGGGCCACCATGTATATCCGCCCCCTGGCGATCGGGATCGGGGCCCGCGTCGGCCTGGGCCCGGCCGCTGAATACCTGTTTATCATGTTTGCCACGCCGGTGGGACCCTACTACAAGGGCGGGTTCAAGCCGGTCAAGGCCCTGGTCGTGGAGCAGTTCGACAGGGCGGCCCCCCAGGGAGTGGGCGACTGCAAGGTGGGTGGAAATTACGCGGCAGGTCTTGGCGGCGGTGAGTACGGCCATGAACAAGGATACCCGGTGGTGCTCTACCTCGATTCGAAGGAGCACCGGTACATAGACGAGTTCAGCACGTCGAATTTCATCGCGATCCGGGACAATACCTATATTACGCCGAAATCAAGCAGCATACTGCCGAGCATCACCAACGACAGTCTCTCTGCCATCGCGCAGGACATGGGCATGATCGTGGAGCGGCGCCCGGTGGAAGCGGGCGAGCTGGAAAGCTTCAGCGAAGTCGGCGCCGTGGGCACGGCGGCCGTCATCACGCCGGTGAACCTGATCAGGTTCCGCGACCGCAACTACACCTTCGGTGACGGCGATAATCCCGGTCCGGTGATCAAGAAGCTTTACGATCGTCTGACGAAGATCCAGACCGGCGATTACGAGGACAAGTTTGGCTGGCTTTACGAGGTGAAATAGACATCGCTCCTTCAGGCGGGGTTCGATAAAGCGCGGTTCATGAACCGCGCTTTTTTATTTATCCCCCTTGTTCCCGTACAGCACGAAAAAGTAGCTGGTTGCCGGCACTTCCTTTCGCGCCAGCCTGGCTGAATCCGTATTGAGCAGGATTTCCGCGTCCCCGGTTTTGCGCGCCCAGGCGTATGCCAGGAGCGCAAGGAGCCCCTTCCGGCAGTCGGTCTCCGCCTTAATGACCGAGTCCACCGACGGCCCGTCCCGGAACTGGAGAAGGACCGCGCCGGTCTGCCTGTCAAGGCGCCGGATCGCGGCGCCTGCCTTATCATGAACGAAATCAGCTGACAGTATAACGATGACCCCGGGACCGGCATGGGCCGCCAGGCCGTGCCCCAGCTTCCGCGCGTCCTCCCACGGCAGGCGGTAATTCAGGAGCAGGGGGGCGATCTTTGACCGCGGGAAGTAACAGGCGATGAAGGGCAGAAGCGCGCCGATGGAGTGCTCGCCGATAAAGGCATCGTCGTCGATCGCGGCGGCGCCGGATCGGCAGAGACGGTCTATCAGGGAAAGGTCCGGCCGGCATTCGCCGAAAGGCGTTTTCCAGGGGCGCCTGCTCGCGGCAGTCATGACGCGGCACTGCCGGCGGTGGTCGGGCCCCAGGATTATGAAGGTGCGCACCGCGTCGCCGCCGGGCGCTTTCCGGATCGTGCTGAAAAACCGTGAAATGTATCCAGCGGCGAAGAGGTGGTGGCTCACGATGCCCGCGTGTATCTCCCTCATCTCCGACGGGAATGCTTCCCGATCCCTGATATGTCCTTCGTAAAATTCCCTGTCATCGCTCCTGGATGAATAATGCGCCGGCGGCGGCGCGGCGCAGCCGGCGCAGGCGCACAGCAGGAGGGCCGCGGTCAGTCGGCTGAAGGGATGAGCCTGAGCCATGACGGTTCCCGCTGCTTCAGGTATCGGCCTGCGGCCGGGTTGTACACCTTCTGGCGCCATTCCTCGTCGGTCATGCGGGCGCTCATGGGGGCCTTGAATTCGTAGTAGGAATACACAAACCCGACGCATACCCGGGCGCCGTTCCTGTCCATCACGTACATGAATATCTCCTTCGGCATGCCGACGCCCACCTCCAGGACCTGCCCGGAGGATGAATCGGTGTGCACGTCGGCGACGATCGCCATTTTCTTGTAGGTGTCATCCATGAAGACCTCCTCCCGGGGAAGCACGATGCCGGAAAGGGTCTTCGTGCAGTTGCCGATATAGATGAAGTCGTCTTCGCTGATCGGGGAGTTGCCGGTTTCCCTGCCGGCGATGGCCGCGAGGCGCTTCGTCACGCCGCTGAAGATATCGAGCTTTTCCCGGTACTCGTCGGTCAGCACCCCGGCGGCGATCAGCTTTTTCGAAGTCATGTCCGCGAGGGCGATAAGCCGCCTGAAGAAGAGGGGGTTCGGCTCCACGTAGCCGCGGGGGACGCGCGGCTGTCCCGCGTAGTACACGGTCTCCGGTTCGGGGCCGCCCATTTCCGCGTATGACTGCTTGGCGTAGAGGATCGTGTCGTGCCGGAGCTCGGCCCATGACCCGTGAGCCGAGAGAAGGAGGCGGTATTTCCATTCCTGGCTCCGGACCACGCCGGGCAGCCCGGGATCCGGCTTCGCGAAAAGGGACCGGATGCAGTTGAGCCAGCCCCAGTAGATGTTCTGGCTGAACACATCGTCGCCGTAGTCTCCGAATTCTTTCTTCAGCAGGCGGTATTGTTCGCTGAATCTCGGAATCTCCTTTATCTCGCTTTCAAGGAGGCGTTCCGATTCAGCAGAGCCGAGGATGGCCATCACGTCGAGGCCCCGGGGAAAATTCCGGGGGCGGCTGTCGCTCCCGATGCGGGGCGACGTGAACATGGTGAATATGTACGAGTCGGGGATGAAGCGCTGTCCCATGAAGCGGAATCCCCTGGTCATGTCCTGCGATTCCTTCAGGTCCGCCGCCCTGCCGCCGGTCACGGTTCTTGTTGAAATGATCTTCGGGGCCTTGAGGGTCTTCAGGTGCTCCGTGAATCTCTTCAGCGATTTCTCGTCAGGGCAGGTGTCAGTGGAGAAGCCGCTCCCGAATACTTTTTTTATTGCCTGCTGGAAATCGTACACGTCAAGGTCATCGCTCCGTCCCACGAGATACGACGTCGGTATGTATATCGATTCCCATTTTTTCAGGTGCTCCTTCTTCGAAAGGAGGCCGGTGATGACGATGGCCGGCAGTGGCTTGTCCGCCTTGAAGTACACGCGGCCGTACCACATCATCACCTTGAAATAGGTGCGGAGCACTTCGTCCTTGTTGTAGTGCCCCCGCGGCCGGTACTGGCTGAAGTCCTCATCTTCCCCGGTGACGGCGGATTTTCCGAAACCGGCGGCGCTCCTGATGCTCCCGATATCCCGCGCAACCAGCGATTCGATCTCCGCGTCGCCGGCCCTGCCGCCCATGACAGCCAGGGGAACGCAGAAAAAGGCCGCCGCCGTCCGGTATGCTTCCTTCATGCGGGGGTCCGCGGCCGACCGGTATCCTTTCAGCGCGTCCCGCGCCAGGGATTCGGTAAGGCTTTTAATGGCCGGGAAGAACTTTTTCTTTTCGATGTCCTCCACCATCCGCATGAACATGAGGTGGTAGAGATGGAGGAGGTAATCGGACGAGATGAAGAGGGGCGTCGTGCTGTACACCGGCGTGGCGTCAATTTCGGTGAGCTCCACGACCTCCTGCGGCTTCTCGATGCCGCTGTAGACCTGGTAGAGGTCAACCATGTCGTCGATGTTGACATAGGGGAGCCGGTCGTGCCCGACGCTCCTGATGTAAAAGCCGTTCCTGTCCAACCGGGCCGATTCGGCCGCGGTGAAGCTGTATTCAGTATATTTATACCGGCCCGTCTCCGGGGTCGCCAGGAGGGCCTGCCTGCTCCTGAACTGGACGGGGATGGCCTTCAGGCGGATCGTCCGGGGGATGCCGCTGTCAACGGCCGTCTTCCCGTTCTTTTCCGCGCCGGCCTCAATTTTTTTCCCTGAGGGGTCCCGCACGTAGGCGCCGTAAATCCACCCCTTCCTGCCCGGTCCCGTTTTTACATAATACCAGGGCTCTTCGAAATTGAGGTATTTTTCCTTGTGCGCCCCCGTCTCCAGGAGCTGTACCTTTTCGCCCCTTGCAAGCATGGCCACGGCGTTGCCCTTGAAGGAGGGCCTGTCAAGGAGCACCCGCTCTTCGGTTGCAACAAGGGTTCTCGGCTTGTCCGCGCCGGGGAGGTGTTGCGCGGAAAAAGAAATGAGTATGAGTGCGAGAAAAATTGTGTATTGTTTCATGGGAACCTCCTTATTGTGTGGCTGAACAATTATATGAAGGGGCGTGAATCGCTCACGCTCACAGGGGGCAGGAGGCCCCCACCCGCCATAGCGCAGGACGTGCTATTATGGCGGGTGAGCGGTTCCGCCCCGAATCCCGGGTTATCGGCTCTTTAAATTTTTCCTGAGCTCGTCCATCAGGATGTCCTGGCCGGCCTTGTTCAGGTGGACCTGGTCGATGGCGTAATCGGGATTCAGCCCGCCGTTTTTCAGCAGGCGTGGAAACACGTCGACGTAGGTAACGCCGGAGTCTTTGCAGATCTGTTCGAGACGGGCGTTCAGTTCCATCAGTGCCGAGTTCTTGATGAATAACGTCGGGTCGACCGGGAGGTTGCTGACGCAGAATACGTTATTTGTCACTGTACGGTAATACCGCAGCAGCGTTTCGTAGTTGCGGTACGTGTCGGCCGGAGGGATGTTGCCGATGAGGTCGTTCCCGCCGACCAGCACGACGATGGTCCCGGGCTTGAGCAGGGAAACCTTTTCCTTTCGTTCCAGCAGCGCCTTTGTCGTGCTCCCCCGGAAGGCGTAGTTGCAGGCCGGCCCGGGAAAATACTCCTGGACATTGATGAGCTCCATGTTGCTGTCGCCCTCGAAAACCGCGCACCCTCCGGTGCATGACTTCTTGTTGATCTCCTGGATTTTTTTTACGTGTTCCTGAAATACGCGGTATTTTGACACCTGCCTGCCGGCGCAGCCGGCAAGGGATGCCAGAAGAAGTATCAGGCAGGCGTGAGTGAATAATATTTCTGTTTTCATCATGTTCCGGTTTATGGATAAATATGCACCGGCCGGTGACCGGCAACCGGTGAAGAAGGATCCGGGCCTGGATGGTTCAATGCAGCCCGGTTCCGGCGTGAAGAGGCCCGGCTATGATGATGTGACCCGTTCCGCCTGGATGGCAAGGTATTTGACCAGGGTCTGCTCGGTTATCGCACCCATCGTGACGAGTATGATCCCGATCAATCCCCCTTCCTTTTTCTGGAGCTCGATTGCTTTATCCAGCTGTTCCTTCGATATTTCCTTATTTTCAAGAAGTATCTCACCCAATAATGGTCGCGCCATGGTAGTCCTCCCGGTAATATGATAGCATGGTGATGCTTCGGTGTCCTGTCTTACAGCAATAATCTCCTGATCGCGTCATTCCAGATGCCGATCTGCTGCTCCCGCTCTGACGTGCTCATGCCGGGAACGTATCTCGATGATATCCTGTTGTTCTTCGCTATTTCGCTGATGGTACCGTATACGCCGCCCGTGATGCCGGCCAGGTATGCCGCCCCGAGGGCCGTGGATTCGGTGATCTCCGGCAGCAGCACCGGGATGCCGAGGATGTCCGCCTGGAACTGCATCAGGTAGCTGTTCTTGGTGGCCCCTCCGTCAACGCGCAGCTCAGGCACCGCAGTGCCGGTGTCGTCCTCCATCGCTTTCACCAGGTCACGGGACTGGAGCGCTATGGACTTGAGCGCCGCCATGACTATCTCTTCCCTTGTCGTGTCTCTCGTCAATCCGAAAATGGCCCCCCGGGCGTCCATGTTCCAGTGGGGAGCGCCCAGGCCCACGAAGGCGGGGACCACCACGACCCTGCTTTCCTTGGCGACCGACTTCGCCATCGCCTCGGAATCGGCGCTGACGGCAAAAAACTTCAGGTAGTCCCGCAGCCACTGCACCACGGCGCCGCCGATGAATACCGAACCCTCCAGCGCGTACACCGGGTTCCCGGAGTCGTCGCAGGAGAGCGTGGTGAGGAGCCCGTTTTTGGAAATGGTGAATTTCTCGCCGTTGTTCATCAGCATGAAGCAGCCGGTGCCGTAGGTGTTCTTGGAACTTCCCGCGGTGACGCAGTTCTGCCCCACCATGGCCGCCTGCTGGTCGCCGGCGATGCCCCCGATGACAATGCCGTCAGGGAGGCCCGGGGCGTTCCGGGTGACGCCGAATTTCGACGCCGATGCCATGACCTCGGGAAGGATTTTTTTCGGAACGGACAGGATGTCAAGCAGTTCCCCCGCCCATTTTTTCTGCCGAATGTCGTACATGAGGGTGCGTGACGCATTGGTGTAATCGGTGGCGTGGGAGACGCCGTCCGTCAGCTTCCAGAGAATCCAGGTGTCGATGGTGCCGAAGAGCAGTTTCCCGCTTTCAGCCAGTGTCCGCGCCCCCTGCACGTTGTCCAGGAGCCACTTGACCTTGGTGCCCGAGAAGTATGCGTCGATAACCAGGCCGGTGGTCGCGCGGAAGATCTCTTCATGGCCGGCCTTCTTGAGTTCGTTGCATATGTCGGCGGTGCGGCGGCACTGCCATACGATGGCCCGGTGGATCGGCCTGCCGTTGGTCCTGTCCCAGAGGAGTGACGTTTCCCGTTGGTTGGTGATGCCGATCGCGATGGCGTCGGAAGGATCAAGGCTGCCCCGCGAGATCGCCTGGGGAATGAGGGCGCTCACGGAATCCCATATCTCCTCCGCGTCATGCTCCACCCATCCCGGTTTCGGGAAATGCTGGGTAAACTCCCTGTAGGCGCTCGAAATCGGCAATCCCTGCTCGCTGAAGCAGAAAACCCTGTTGCCGGTGGTGCCCAGGTCAATGGCAATGATAAAGCGCGTTCCCATCCTGTCATCCTGGTAAAGATATTGTACGCCGCAGACTGATACTATTGATTACCAAAAAACAATGTCAATTAAAAATTAATCCTGACAGCGGCGGAAGATATAAAAATTTATATAACATACGACCGGGGGGATTCAGGGGAATGCACCGGGCTTTTTTCTTGGCGGCTGATATGTTTTTGTCGATAAAATAATATCGACTCTCGTGGTGCGGTAACATTACATGCTGAATTCCATCATACCTAATAGAAGAAACGCCCTGTACATAGCCGAGATAGGGCTGAACCATAACGGGAACCTCGACACGGCCCTGGCGATGATACGGGCGGCGGCGCGGGCCGGGGCCGACGCGGTGAAGTTCCAGACCTTCGTGCCGGAACTGATGAGTTCCGTGTACACGAAAGACCTGATGGATGCCGGCGTTGAACGGCAGCGGGACACGGCACTGGTAGATTTTTTCAGTACCTTCGTCTTTGACCGGGACCAGTACCGGGCTCTGCAGGCAGCGGCGGCCGATGCGGGGGTCCTCTTTTTTTCATCGGTCTTTGATGTCGAGTCGCTGGGGCTGCTGGAAGAGCTGGACGTCCCCCTCCACAAGCTGGCGTCCTCCGAGGTGACGAATCTTCCCCTGGTGCGCGCTGTCGCGGAAACGGGGAAGCCGCTGATCCTCTCCACCGGGATGTCCGCCGAAGAGGAGATCGCCATGGCAGTGGACCTGTACCGGGACTCGGGCGGCGGGGAGGTGGTCCTCCTTCACTGCGTTTCGCTCTACCCGACCCCGGCCGGCCAGGTGAACCTGGCAAGGATCCCGGCCCTTGCCCGGCGCTTCGGCCTGGCGGTCGGTTTTTCCGATCATACCAGGGAGGCCGTGACGCCGATGCTGGCGGCCGCCATGGGCGCGCGGATTTTTGAAAAGCATTTTACTATTGACAGATTTCACGATTGTCCTGATAAAGATATATCCTGCACGCCGGAAGAATTCGCCGGGATGATCGAATCCGTGGAAACCGCCGTGGCCATGACCGGATGCGGCGGGATTTCCTGCGGCGGCGGCGAGGCGGGCACGGCCCGGGGAGCCCGGAGGAGCCTCTTCGCGCGGCGCTTCATACCGGCGGGGAAGATCATAGAAGAACGCGACCTGGTCGCCCTGCGTCCGGGTGTCGGCATCCCGGCGAGCGGTCTTTCCGGCGTGATCGGGAAAAAGAGCAGGGTCGATATTCCCGCAGACTATCTGATACGAAGGGAACATCTGCTCGGTTCATGAATAAAGGGGAGAGGGACTGCGGCACCCCCCCGGTTGAATTGTCCAGGAGTGTGGTATCGATGAAAATCAGAATAATCATAATGGCCGTCATGTGCCTGTTTCTCACGCGGTGCGCCACGTACTACCATATGTTCGACTTCACCGTGTCAAAGAGCACCTTTTACACCGACCAGGAACGGGAGATGCTGGAAAAGACCACGAAGTCGATCGATTTCGATTACGGATATAACCCGAGCCTCGACCTGGATTACGTCTTTCCGGTATCCAAGGGATTCACGGAGTTCAAGGGCGGCGACAAGGACCTGTCGCGGGTCCTGGAAGGCGTGGACAGCAAGACCCTTATTGCCTACAGCGAGAAGGTGTACCGCCTCAAAAAGATTACCGCCATGAAGATGGATCGCTACCGCGAGTCCGGGCAGTGGAACAACTATACCCTTATAAGCAAATACCTGCTCCCGCCCATCGATTTTTACTTAAGCGTGATAGAAAAACAGGCGATGAAAAGAGACAGGGACTACATGAATAACATTGAAAAGAGAAAGAAGTCGATAGACAAGAAAATGGAATATGAGATCCACCGGAAAGAATTTGAGGAAATCTGGAAAAATGATTATAACTCGTAGCAGGATGATCATGAAACGCGGTTTTGGACCGGCGGTCCCGCTGATGCTGGCGGCAGTCATCGCGGCGCTGGCCGTGATAACGGGCGCCGCCAGTGCCCGCGCGGAGTCCGCTGTCAGCGTACTCTGCTATCATTCCTTTCCCGACAAGAAAAAGATGGATCCTTTCTCCTTTACCATCGAGGAGTTGAATTCCCAGATCATGCAGCTTAAAAAAGAAGGGTTCAGGTTCGTCTCGATCAACGATGTCATCAGCGGCAGGATAGCGGGCACCAAGAACGTGCTGATCACCATCGACGACGGGAACAAGAGCGTGTACGAGGCCCACAAGAAGGTTTTCAAGCCGAACGGCATCAGGCCGCTCCTCGGCATATATCCGAACATCATCATAAACAAGAAGCACTATGCCCTCACCTGGGAAAAGCTCGCGGAGCTGGCGAACGACGGGTGCGATATAGCCGCCCACGGCTACTTCCATCTGAAGATAAACAAAAAGCTTCACGATAAAAATCCCTCGTATTTCAAGAAGGAAATATACCTGGTAAAGAAAGTCCTCGAGGAGAAGCTGAACCGGAAGATCACGGTCTTCGTGTATCCCTTCGGCCTGCGGGACGACCTTACCATTAAGACACTCAGGGATGCGGGCTACCGCTACGCCTTTACCATCAATAACGGGAGGATCGATATCCCCCTCGCCACGGGCGGCGACCGGTCCTTTGAACTGCCCCGGTACATGGTCACCAGGACCAGCTGGAAATACTGCTTCAACAGCGTGGTAAGAAACGCGCGCCACAGGACGGCCTACCGGGTCGCGGCTGCCGATGGGCCCTCCATGGAAAGGGGCGGCATGAGCGCCGTGAACCGGGCCCCGGCGGAGCGGCATGATCCCGCGGCCCAGCTGTATGCGCGGCTTGCGGAGAGCATGGAAAAAACGGCCATGGCGGATGGTAAGGCGGAAAAGAACAATAAGCAGATGAAAGACTCTCGCGCTAAAAAAAAAATCGAAAAAAAGACAGGTATAGACTCTGAATCCGGCCCCGTGCCGGAAGAGAAGAGGATCCTGGCCGGTGAAAAGCCAAGGCCGGCCCGGGGGAAAGAGAGGGACCGGGTACGGGCGCGGCCTGAGGCCGCGAAGGTACCGGATATTTTTGAGCCTGTAAAGAAAAAGAAAATCCCCGGGGAAACCGGTCGCACAACCGCAACGAGAGAAAGGCTGGTATTCCCGGAGAAGGAGCGCGGTTCCGTCACGGCAACCCCGATCCAGAGGGTCGCCAGCGGCGTGAAGCGCGATATCCTTGACCTGGAGCGGCCCGCTGTTTTAACCGACAGGAAGCGTCATGCCTCGGTCTTTTCCCTGGACGTCGAACCTTCCGGAAGGCGGGATCCGGGCATCAAGGATGCTCCCCTGCGGGAGGGGATCGCGATATCGCTGGAGGCCAGGGTCGCGAAGGGAACGAATCCGTATCTTTCCGGGATGAAGGATCAGTATCACGGCATCAACTCAAAGTCGCTGCACACCTACCGCGGTTTCATCGGCCTTGTCAGCGGAAAAATCGACAGGATAAAACACACCATCAGGAAGTATGTCCTGAGTCATTTCTGACGGTTCTCGCCGGTGCTTGCCCGCCGGTACCCGGAGATCATCCGGACCCGGACGCGTTCACGAAGGCACGGGGAACGTGATCACGAACCTCGTCCCCCCGGACCGCTCGATCGCGACGGTTCCGTTGATCTGTTTCATCAGTATGCCCACCAGGCTGAGGCCGAAACCCGCCGAATGTTCAATGTCGATCGATTCGGGAATGCCGGTCCCGTTGTCCCCGATGACGAGGGTCGCACGGTTTTCCTTTTTCGATGTTGACACGGTTATGACCCCGCTCTCCCTTCCGGCAAAGGCGTATTTCATGGCGTTGGTGACGAGCTCATTGACGATGATTCCCAGTGACAACAGCGTTTTCACTTCCAGCGCGAAATTTTCGATCTGCTTTTCGATTGTCACTGCCGCGCTGATAGGGAACAGGGACACGATCCTCTCCACCAGGGGGACGAGATAGTGCCCGATGGACATTTGACGGACATTCTCGGTCTGGTAAAGCGTGTCGTAGAGCACCGACATGCTCTGTATGCGCCCCCTGGCCTCCAGCAGGGCGTTGACGGTATCCTGTTCCTTCAGCATCCCCGCCTGGAGCGAGAGCAGGCTGATCATGGTGCCCATGTTGTTCTTGATGCGGTGGTGCACCTCCCTGAGGAGGAGCTCTTTTTCCGACAGGAGGGCCCTGATCTTTTCTTCAACCCGCTTGCGCCCGGTGATGTCAAGTATCGTGACCAGGATGTGTTTTTCGCCCCCGATGGTGATTATGAATGCCGAGTATTCGCCGATGACAATCGACTGGTCCTTCATCCGGAACGTGTACTCTTTGCCGGTGATTTTCCCTTCGGCCAGAAGGGCTTTGACGACCTCCTGCCGGTCGGCGGGGTTATCCCAGACAAATAATTCCGGCGCGGTTTTATCGATGATCTCCTCGCGCGTGAATCCGGTTCTTTTGATGAGCGTATCATTGATTTCTATTATTTTATAATCTTTCAGCCGCGCGATGCAGAGGGCGGCCGGGCTCGTCATGAAAGACTTGAAGAATTTTTCCTCTGAAAATTTAAGGTTCTCCCCGGTCCGCTTGTGCTCGGTGATGTCCATGTACGTGATCAGGATCTCAGATAGTTTACCCCGGGAATCCGTAAC
Organism: uncultured Leptospirales bacterium; assembly: GCA_964654045.1. Taxonomy (GTDB): domain Bacteria; phylum Spirochaetota; class UBA4802; order UBA4802; family UBA5550; genus RBG-16-49-21. The sequence continues at coordinate 16,640 of CAZZHU010000023.1, read as the reverse complement.
CGGGAAGCCGTTGACCATGAGCCAGGTTGTGCTGCCGGACCCGGCACGATTAACTCCCACTGTCTGGTTTTGTACGGGTTTCCCGGTTGCGACAATTCGATTAACCGGGTATTCTTCAAGCGGCATGGGGGCATGGTCTTCGCCGATGAAACTCCACCGGGGATCAGCGGCAAGCCGGCCTTTCATCTGATCATCGCTCAATCCCAGCAATTCTGACGCCCTGGGGTTATTCATGATGATCGAAGTGTCCGGCCCATGGACAACAACGCCGGCATCAAGATTCATAAATAAACTGCGGTACCTGTTCTCGCTTTCCCGCGTCTTTTCATTGGCCTCGAAGAGCTCGAAGGCCGTTTCTATGGACGAACGGAGGACGAAATCGCCGGCGTTTTTTATCACAAAGCCGTAACGGGTGATGCCGCGGACCAGCTCCACCGGGTCCCGCTCCGCGCCGGAGGCGAGGAATATGACGGGTACCTGCCGCCGCGCGAGGATCCGCCGCGCCGCTTCGGGGCCGCCGGCGCCCCCGCCCAGGTCGATATCCATGAGGACAAGGTCGACACCCGTGCCGGCCGCCGCCTTCACTGCCTCGTCGCCGCTCTGTTTCACGATGACATCGTAGCCGAAGCCCCTGATTATACGCTCTTCCTCCCGGGCGACGGGAATCTCGTCATCAACCAGGAGGATTGTTTTTTTTCGTGTTTCCCGGGGCATGTTTTCCGCTCCTGCTGTTACGGCCGCCTGGCAAGGATGTTCACATCATGTGTGATCGTCATCGAAGATTGCTGTATCCATATGGTAATTATACAAACGAATTCAAGCGATATCCATTAATAATGCGGCGATACTGGTTGCCGCCTTGATAAGGCTGCAGCCGGGAGGAAAAAATGACGCGGCTGTTCTCCGCCGGTGCTGATTTCCGGAGCCCGTGACGCACGGGACGCAACCCTCTTCCGTCACTCCCGGTCCATGATCTCTTCAGTCAGCTTCATGTAGTCGTCGGCGCCGGTGCTTCCCGGCTTGTACTCGAAGATGGTTTTGCCCCAGCTGGGGGCCTCCTGGAGGGCGACGTTTTCCCTGATAAGGGTCTCGAAGAGCTTGCCGGGGAGGCGGTTCTCCGTCTCCTCGATAACCTCCCGGTTGATGGCGCGCTTGGCGTTGTACATCGTGCCGATGATGCCGGTCACGTCGATCTCCTTGTTGAGGCGGCGCTTCACCACCTGCACCGCTTCGAAGAGGTTGTACATCCCGTGGAAGGGGAGGAACTGCACCTGCAGCGGGATGAGGATTTCCCTGGAATAGGCCATGGCGTTCAGGGTCAGGATGCCGAGGGAGGGCGGACAGTCGATGAGAACGAAGTCATAGCTGTTCATTTCCTCCAGGCAGTCCCGGAGCAGGAATTCCTTGGCCGGGATGGGGAGGAATTCTATGTCCTTCAGCTCCTGGTTTGCCGGGAGCAGGTGGAGGTCGTTCCGGTCGATCAGTATCTCCTCGAAGGGCAGCTCTCCCTTGAGCACGTGGAATATCGATTTTTTTATCTGTTTCGGATTATACCCCAGGTGGTAGGTGGCCTGCGCCTGGTGGTCAAGGTCGATGATCAGGACCTTCTTCCCCTTGAGCTGCAGGGCGGCGGCTATATTGACGGTGCTCGTGGTTTTACCCACGCCCCCCTTGTTGTTGGAAATGGCGATTATTCTCATGGTTACCTCGCGATTAAGCTACCGGAGAGGCGGCCCATTTGTCAATGAATAAAATTCGGGGGCCTTTCACCGTAATTTTTTTTGGAAAGCGGTTTTTTGTTGCAAATTTTGTTTACTGCTGCTTTACTAATCAGACGGGAGATGGTTCGCCTCCATGATGATGGATATCATCTGCATAATGACGAGGGCAATGCAGCAATCTTCTGCATCCCGTTCCATTGTGGTGCGACCCGGCCGGCAGCTCGCGGCTAATATAACCGATCCGTACATGGAGATAAACTATGGTGATTCCTTTTCCCTTTGACGCTATGCTGGGGTTCGGATGGCTGGGAGTGATGCTCCTCCTGGGGATATTTCTTCGCTCCAGGGTGGGGCTGCTGCAGCGATTTCTCTTCCCCAGCTGCCTTGTCGGGGGGGTGCTGGGCCTGGCCCTTCTCCAGACGGGTCTGTTTACAGTCGAGACCTCCCTGCTCGAGACCTTTGCCTATCACCTGTTCAATGTGTCTTTTATCTCAGTCGGGCTTACCATTCGCAGCCCGGAGGAACAGAAGGCCTACAGCGGTCGCGAGGTTGTGAAGGGCTCCATCTGGATGGCCATGGTGTCTGGAGTCATGATGCCTCTGCAGGCCCTTATCGGCGGGGGCATGGTGCTTATATTCAACTTCTTCGATTTCAATCTCTTTAAGACTTTCGGCTTTTTCGCGCCCCTGGGTTTTGTCCAGGGTCCGGGGCAGGTGCTTTCAGTCGGGAAGGTGTGGGAGACGCTGGGGTTCGCCAATGCCGCCACCATCGGGCTCACTTTTGCAACTATCGGCTTTCTTTTCGCTTTCTTCGTGGGGGTCCCCATAGCGAACTGGGGGATCCGCAGGGGCATGGCCGAACACGCCCCCGGGAGCATACCCCGGGACCTTCTGGTGGGAATCGTCCAGAAGGGGGCACCGATGGAGCCGGCCGGCAGGCTGACCATGCATTCGGGGAACGTCGATACCATGGCGTTCCAGTTCGCACTGGTGGGGCTGGTCTACCTGCTGACCTACACCCTGGTGCGCGGGATCGCGGGCCTGCTCAGGCCCGAGCTTGCCGCCACGCTATGGGGCTTCTTCTTTTTCGTGGGCCTGCTGGTTTCCATCGCCGTGCGGACCATTATAATAAAAATAGGTTATGGGCATATTGTCGACCCGGGGGTCCAGCGCAGAATAACCGGATGGTCCGTGGATTTTCTCATCGTGGCGACGGTAATGGCGGTGCAGCCGGCGATCGTATGGAAGTACGCCCTGCCGATCGGGGCCATCTCCCTTGTGTGCGGCGTCGTTACCACCCTGGTAATCGTCTACCTGGGGAACCGCCTCTGGTCCCTGAATATAGAAAGAATGGTAGGGATTTACGGGATCTGCACCGGCACGGCGTCGTCGGGACTCCTGCTGCTGCGCGTTGTGGACCCGGAGTTTCGCACGACCGTGGCCATGGAGCTTGGCTTCCAGGCCATTTTCTCCTCGGTGCCGGTGATCAGCTGCATGCTGCTGGTGAGCGCGCCCCTGATCTGGAACTGGAGCATGGAGCTCACCCTGGCTGTTTTTTTCGGCTTGATGGCGGTGTTTCTCGCGCTTTTAAAGATTGTCAAGTTCTGGGGGAAGAAGCGGTTTTAACCGCCCATCGTTGAATTGAGAAACCGGTCTGCTTGCCGGTAAAAGGAGAAGGACAATGGAGCGAATGCGGATTGCCGAAGCGGTGAAGGCGGGGCGAATACTTGTATCAGACGGGGCGTGGGGCACCTTTTTACAGAAGAAGGGCCTTACGCCCGGGGAATGTCCCGAACTCTGGTGCATTGACAGGCCAGATGACGTTCTCGATATTGCGAAAAGCTATCTTGCCGCCGGCGCTGACATGATAGAAACAAACAGCTTCGGGGGAACAGGTTATAAGCTCGATCATTACGGTTTGGCCGGCAGGACCCCGGAGATAAACGAAGCCGCTGCCCGGATATCCCGGAACGCCGCGGGGGATTCGGCCTGGGTCATCGCTTCCATGGGCCCCACGGGACAAATGCTCGTTACCGGGGATGTCACCGAAGAAGATCTGTATAATGCCTTCAAGGAGCAGGCCATGGCCCTCGAAAAGGGCGGTGCCGATGCGGCATGCATCGAGACCATGAGCGCTATCGACGAAGCCTGTCTCGCCGTCAGGGCCGCTAAGGATACTACCGGGCTTGAAATCATCTGCACCTTCACCTTTGAAAAAACGGTGCGGGGCGATTACCGCTCCATGATGGGTGTTTCCCCCTCCGCGGCCGCCCTGGCGGTTATTGATGCGGGCGCCCACATCATCGGTACCAACTGCGGCAACGGCATCGAGCGTATGGTCGATATCGTAAAAGAAATGCGGTCAGTGAACGGGACCATCCCCATTCTCGTGCATGCGAACGCGGGACTGCCGAAAAATGTGGATGGCGTGGATGTGTTCCCTGAAACTCCTGAAGTTATGGCGGCCCACGTTCCGGCACTCCTCGCCGCAGGAGCAAATATAATCGGCGGGTGCTGCGGGACTACTCCGGCCCACATATCCGCGATAAAGAAAGCTGCTGAAGCATACAATTTAAAGAAGTGATTCAATCAATAAAAAAGAATACATTATCAGCCCGGCAGTTCCCCGATCTTTCGTTTGTCCGCTCAAGCCAGGGTGACCTGACCTGGCCCGGGATTTTGCTTCTTACATGATAACCCCCCGCGGCTTTCTGTTGCGGTAAGGGCAATTGTGCGAATCGCAACTATTGCAGGTATAGGGATTATACCGGATGTCCTTTCCTATCCCGATTATTCCGCTTACTGATTTAACAGGGAGCATGAGGGCGGTATCGGACAACTGTATGCCGCAAAAATTATCGGGCAGTAAAGAAAACAGTTTATGCTGTTCGGAGACATCCCACCCGCAGTAACCGGGACTGTACCGGTTGCTTGTCTGTAATCCTGACGCGGTCATCCGGCCGGAAAGATCAGCGTGCATTCTGTCCATGGCGGTCTCAACAATTACCGAGCCAACCTGGTCAACGATATAGCCCGCCGCGGGATCTTCTCCGGCCATGAGTTCCCTGGACCAATCGCTGATCCCCGGCCCGGAGGTGCAGGCAAACACGGCAATCCTCCCCGCTTTTTGTACCTGGTTATACACAGTATCCCGAAGGGTGAAAGTAACGTTGCCAACGGTTAAAAGGCGGTCATTGCTGTTAAAGGCGGGATTATCTTTAATCATAAACCCGCCCTGAATATCGCAATAATCGGCGGCACGAAAAAGTATCCCGTCTATTAATCGGGGTAATGGTTCGGGTGCGGCGCCGGCCTCATATCCCATCAGGGATTCGAGTCTTGATCGTGAGATCTCCAGTTCGTGAAAGGAAAAACGATAGGAAAGAATTTCCGCTGTTCCGTTTGTAATGTCCATCTGCTTCCCTCAAACGGGTGCCTGGTCTTTGTGAGAGAACGAAAAGCATTGACAAATAAAGAGTGTTCAATATATGAATGGTTGTCAGTATCAATGCGTTTTGTCAATACTAATTCCCGGCCCAGGGTATGAGCGAGCCGGACAAAACCCGGGGTGATGACATGAAAGGTAAAGAGCGTATCATGGCCGCGTTGAGCATACAGGAGCCCGACCGGGTACCCCTGTACATTCACGGCATCAACGAGTCCCCGATCATAGGGATCGGGAGGCAGATCACCGACGGCCTGCCCGATCCGAAGGAATTCCGTGAAATGAACGGGCAGGAGAAGATAAAACTTCTGGATGCCCTTTTCCTCATCCATGAGCATTTCGGCATAGACGGCTTTACTTCCTTTGAAATCGGCCACGAGTCGGAGCTGGACGCGCAGCATGTGGCTGACGACTGGGGCGTGGTGTATACCAGAAGCCCCCACGGTCTTCCGGTGGCCACGGGCCATCCTGTCCGGAATCCGGGTGACCTCGAAGGATTCACCCCTCCGCGTCCCAACAGGAGCCATCTCCTTCTGCTTGACATGGGACGGGACCGCTTCAAGGGAGAAAAGGCTCTCTTCTGGCTGATGCGGGGCGCCTTTGTCCGATCGTGGCGGCTCATGGGCATGGAGAACCTCATGATCCAGATGTACGATAATCCCGAATTCGTCCACCGCGTCGCCCGCATGGTCACCGACTACAGCCTTGAACAGCTCGACATGCTTGTCGATGCCGGCCTTGACGTCCTGGTGGTGGAGGACGACATCGCCGACAGGCAGTCGCCACTCATCTCGCCGCGGCAGTTCGTGGAATTCATAAAGCCCTACAACAGGGAACTGGTTGAAAAAGCCCACAAGAAGGGACTGAAGGCTGTCGCCCACAGCGACGGGAACCTGTGGCCCCTCCTTGACATCATGATCGAGACCGGATACGACGGGCTGAATCCTCTTGAGCCGCAGGCGGGCATGGAGCTTAAAAAAGTAAAGGAGTACTGCGGGGACAGGCTCTGCCTGGTGGGAAACATCGATTGTGTTGATCTTCTCCCCGGCGGGACACCCGAAGAAGTTGATGAAGCCGTGCGGCAGGCCATCGCCGATGCGGCGGATGGGGGCGGATACATCCTGTGCGATTCCAACTCGCTTCACCCCGGCGTCGATCCGCTCAATTGTATCGCCATGTTCGAGGCGGCGAAAAAGCATGGAGTACGGCACGCATGATGGAGATGGATGAGAGCCTTCAGGCGAAGTGAACCGGCCCGCCGCACCATAATGCCGTTACAGCTATCAAATAATCCCGGGAGGACAGGTCATGGAACTGTTGGAAGAAATCGCTGAAAATGTCGAGAATGGAAGGCAGAACGAAGTCAGATCCCTCGTGGAACAGTGCGTGGAGAAGGGCGCCGGCGCAGCCGATATCCTCAACAACGGCCTCGTGGCCGGGATGAATTCGATCGGCGTCAAGTTCAGGAACAACGAGGTCTTCGTGCCCGAGGTGCTGATGGCCGCACGGGCAATGAAAGCGGGGCTCGAGATCCTCAAGCCCATTCTCCTGCGGGACAGGGTGCCTTCGAAGGGCACGATCGTCATGGGCACCGTGCTGGGGGATCTTCACGATATCGGTAAGAACATCGTCTGCTACATGCTCCAGGGTGCGGGATACGATGTGATCGATATCGGTATTGATATGCCCAAGGAGAAATTCATCGAGGCGGCGCGGAGCCACGGCGCGCAGGTAATCGGGCTCTCATCCCTGCTCACCACGACCATGGTATACATGAAGGAAGTGATGGAGGCGGTGCGCGCTTCAGACCTTGCCGGAACCGTAAAGGTGATAGTCGGGGGGGCGCCGGTTACCCGGGACTTTGCCGCTGAAATCGGCGCGAGCGGGTATGCTTCCGACGCTTCCACCGCGGTAGAGGTTGTGAGGGGTTTAATCGAAAAGTGAATATCCCGGCGGCAATGCGGATGATGATCGGCCCGGGGTTCGATCGAGGTATCGTCTGCAGCTGCGGTAAGCCATGATTTTATATACAACTAAAAGAAAACTTATGGGAAAATTAATATTTTTTCTTCATATAATACTGTTAACTGCATCGGCACATTCCGTATATGCCGGCAACTTCACCGTCTTAACAAATAAATCAGAAAAATATACGATTACCAAATCTTTTGAAATTTTCGAAGACAAAAATAACTCTTATAATTTAGATTATATCAAGAACAACAGGCACGTGCTGCCTTTCAAAAAAAATACTTCCGATTCGATCAATCTCGGTTATACAGACTCAACGCACTGGCTGCGAACAAAAATAGTCAATACATCGGTGATTGAAGACTGGTTGATCGAGGTTGCTTATCCCTGCCTCGATCATGTAACCTTTTATAGCCCCGATGAAAAGAATGAATATCTTGCTAAAGAATCAGGGGACATGATCTCTTTTAAAAACCGTGAAATTCAGTATCGGACATTTGTATTCAAGCTGCACGTAAAACGTAATTCAGAAAAAATTATTTATTTTAAAATCTTCGGCGAGGGGGCCATGATATTCCCGATTAATCTGTACACCCCCTATGCTTTTTCGAATAAAGTCAACGATGAAGAGATCATGTTCGGCTTCTATTTCGGCATCATGCTCGTAATGATGATTTTTAATTCATTCATTTTTCTCAGCATACGTGACAGGTCATATTTGTTTTATGTGCTATACATCCTTACCACGTTCCTGGGCCAGCTGGCTTTAAACGGATATTTCTCTCAATACGTTTTTCCTGATAATCCGGTCATCGTGAATAAATCCGTGCCGTTTTTTATCAGTTTCATGCTGTTCAATTCTTCAATATTTTCAAAATCATTTCTTAACCTTAACAGCAATTTCAAAAGGGGCAATGTCGCATTGACTATTGCCGCGGTTATCATGGGCTTCGTTATGCTGATCTCGCTGGTGGGAAGATACAATCTCAGCATTAAATTATGCGGCGCGATAGGAAGCTTTGTGGCCGTCAACATTATCATTGTATCATCGATTTCATTATACCGGGGAAACCGGGTGGCCCGTTTTTTTCTCCTGGCCTGGATATTCATGCTGCTCGGCATGATACTCTATGCGCTGAGAAGTTATGGCCTGCTGCCTGATATATTTATCACCGCCTACGGGGCTCAAATCGGTTCGGTGATTGAGGTCGTGCTGCTTTCCATCGCGCTTGCCGACAGGATCAACATACTCAAGCAGGAAAATTTAGCCGCCCGCGAAAAAATCATCACCATACAGAAGAGCTACACGGAATCTCTTGAAAAAACGGTGCGCGAAAGGACCGCTGAGCTTGAAATTGAACGGAACAAGCTGAAGGCGCGGAATGAATCAATGGAACATGAATTAACGTTAGCGAGAAAAATCCAGGAACAGCTTATCCCCGTGCATCAGCCCGCGGATTTCATTTACTCGCTGTACAAGCCCATGGACCAGGTCGGGGGTGATTTTTATGACTTTATAAAATTCAAGAATTCCGACCAGATAGGCATTTTTCTCAGCGATGTTTCGGGCCATGGCGTTCCCGCCGCGTTCATTACCCTGATGGTCAAGACAATAATAATGCAGGCCGGGGAAAGCAAGGAGAACCCGGCGGAGTTGCTGCACTACATCAACAGGCTTCTCTATAATCAAACCGGCGGAAATTTTGTCACCGCTTTTTATGGTATATATAATCCGCTCAATAATTCATTGGTGTACTCCAATGCCGGCCACAACCCGCCAACGATAATCCTGGATGGAAATATCAACCCTCTGCTCGGTCCCAAGAGCGTCCCGGTGGGTATCATGAACAACATGGTGCTTCGAAAGAATAATAAGACATATACCAATTCTGAAATCATTTTGCCGGACGCCAGTAAATTGCTGTTGTTTACCGACGGTCTTGTAGAGGCGCGTCCGGTGAATAACGCAGATTTATATTTTGAATACAGTATAATGAATGACGTATTGCTGGAATTAAAAAAATTACCGCCTGAACTGTTCATCAAGGAATTATACAGCAAGCTTGTTGCGTTCAGGGGAAGCAATTCCTTTGATGATGATGTCTGCCTGATATGTCTCGATGTACCATGAGGTCCTTGAAATAATTGAGCATTTCCACAATGCGAATTATTGATTAAAATTTAATGCATGAAGTCGTCCCGCGGCAATGATATTTGTTGCTTTTTTGGGCAGGAATTATATTATTTACCCCCGAGGAGCGCATTCCGATGGAAACGGTAAATATCATTTGAAGAAGACCACATCGATATTCCACAGGCTCATCACCAGGTTCGGCGGCGACAACGAACGCTTCCCCCTGGAACACCAGATGCGCAACATTTTCATGCTCTGCGGTTTCATTGTCGCGGTTTTAAGCACCCTTGACAATATCATTATCCTTCATGATTTCATGAACAGTCTTTTCTCTTTCGCGGGCTCGATCATCTTCATTCTGTGCTATTACATTTCCCGTTACAGGAACATGGAAGCGGCCGCCTATGTTCTCATTATAGCATTTGTCACCTTTATCCTGACGCCGGTACTCTGGATATACAATGGAGAGACCCAGGGGGGCCTGCATTATTTTATCGTGCTTTTCGCGATCTCCTATACGGCGGCATTCAGCGGTAAAAAATTATGGTTTGCGATTGTAACATTGCTCATGGTTTTTATCTCGCTCCTTATCCTTGAGTATCACCTGCCTGATATGATCTCCCTTTATGAGACTCGTTTCCAGCGATACTCCGATGTGGGCGTCAGCTATCTCATTTCCATCACCTTCTGCATCGTGATACTCCTGGTGTTTCACTACCGCTATGATATAGAACGACTCAAGGTCGCGTCCTATGCCCGTGAGCTTGAGCATCTCTCCGTCACCGACAGCCTTACGGGATTGTACAACCACCGGCAGATCCTCCTCATGCTGGAGCAGCAGATGTCGCTCTTCACGCGGTATGGAACCCGCTGTTCCATCTTTCTTTTCGACATAGACCACTTCAAGCGGGTCAATGACAGGCATGGCCATGTGCGCGGCGACCTGGTCCTTGAGGAGCTTGCGAAGCTTATCAGGTCGAAAATAAGAAAAACGGATATTTTCGGAAGATACGGCGGCGAGGAATTCCTGATAATCCTCACCCATACCGATATCGAGGGCGCGCGCCATGCGGCGGAGATGGTCCGCTCGCTGGTTGAGCATCATGAATTTCCCTCCAATATAGCCGTGACCATCAGCGGCGGCGTGGCGCAATACTCGGAAGGTACCGTAACGGAATTCATTGATAAGGCCGACGCGTTTCTCTACAAGGCAAAGAAAGGGGGGAGGAACCATGTCGCGGGATAGATCGCAGCGCGGGGAGATTCACGGGCTTGTAGCGGGGCAGGATTCCATCATAAGGAATCAATTCCGCCGCGCAGGCCGTATTCGCTGAGCATATTTTCCATTTTATCAAGCGTTACTATCAGAATGTCGTTATTCTTATTCCTCAATATATATAATTGATCTCCATTCTTGATTCCCAGATCGTTCCTAAGGTCGACAGGGATGATAATCTGGCCCTTGGAGCTTACTTTCACGACTCCATAGAGTGTCTTTCCACTTGTTTTACCGGTTTTTTTCATTTCTTTCCTCTCGTGATAATATGGGTCGTTATTTACATTTTTGTCAAGAATATATAAAAATTTACTTATATATAAACGGTTTACATTTCATACATTTATTACTTGACGGGCCGGGTGTGAAGCGCAGTATTGATTAGTATCACTAATCGGAGGCGGCCATGAATTATAAAATCAATGCAGTGGTTTACGCGGCGGGAGCTTATAATTTTTTATTTGCCATCTTTCATATGTTCTTCTGGAAACTCAAGCTGTTCAACTGGGAAGAAGAATTACCGAAAATGTCGGCGTTGAACAGCGCGGTAATGCAGGTGATCAATCTGTGCCTTATAGTAATATTTTTGCTGGCCGGGTTTATTTCATTCTATCATAACCATGATTTGACAAACACATCCCTGGGCAAAACGCTATTAATTGGTTTTAGCATTTTTTGGCTATTGAGATTGATTGAACAATTCATTTTCTTTGGATACAGGGGGCCGCTGCCCGGGATTTTCCTGCTTGGATTTCTTTTGTATGCTATTCCGGCCCTTTATGTGTTGATAGCAGGTTGATTATTCATTATTAAAAAGACTTTCCCAGTTGAAAGCTATTTCTTCATCCTCGAACCGAAAAACCTGAAAGACTGCTCCAGGAGACGCGCTTCCTCCGCCGTGAGGCCCGACCGTTCCACCAGTCCCCTGAAGATTACCTGGGCCCTGCCGTTGTCCTTCCCGGTGCCGCACAGGTTGAAGAGATTATCGAATTCAGCGGCGAGGGCGTCCGTATCGGCGGCCGGCCGGCTGTCTGCCGGGGGGGGACCGCTGAAGATTCCGCACAGGAAGAGGGCCGCGGCATGGGAGATGTTCAGCGACCCTGCCGGCCCCGGTACCGCGGGGATCTCGGCCAGGATGTGGCAGCGGCTCCGCTCATCGCGGGACAGCCCGTCCCGCTCGCGGCCCAGGAGCAGGGCGATCCTTGTCGCCGTTGCCCTGCGGGCGGCGATGACGGCGGCCTCCCTGAAATCGATACAGGTTTCGTCGCTTCGCGCCCTTCTCGTGGTGCCGATCACCAGGCCGCATCCGTCCAGGGCTTCTTCGAGCGTGGCGGCGACGCGGCGTGCATTGTAGACGGCGAGGCCGCCCATGGCGACACGGGCGCCCCGGCCTTCATCATCGGTTATATCGTCCGGAGACACGAGCACCAGGTCGCTGAAACCGAAATTGGCCATTACCCGCGCGATAGACCCGACATTTACGGGTCCCCCCGGCCCAATGACCACGACCCGGACCCCCGGCGTAACCGCTGTTCCAGTCATTTCACGCATGGGACCGAGTATGGGGCCGGGTGAAAAAAAGTAAAATATATTTTCCAGTTTTTGCACTGAAGGGTGCCCCGGCCGGGAAACTTTTTCAATCCCCGGCTTCAAGGTCCTGCATTGAACGACACTTTCCCGGTGTATTCCTTGCTATAATGAAATCGGCGGTTTAATATCCGGCAGTGTGTCGCCTTCATACAATACTTTTTCCAGGAAGAGACCATGGGGAGGGGCGGTGAATCTTACCGGTATTTCCGAATAAGAAAGAAGCATCTGCTCGATATCGCCTGTATCGATATTGGCGCGGCCGGCCTCCACGGTCACTCCTGTTATACGCCTCACCATTTTCCAGAGAAAATGAGAGCCGACAACGCGCAGGGCGATTATATCGTCAAATTCCCGCAGCCACAGGCCTTCAACGTTGACTGTTGTTGAAGACCCTTTCTCCATCCTCTTGTCGGCAAAAGAGACAAAATCGTGAAACCCCTTGAAAACGCCGAGGGCCTTCCTCATCTTGTCGCAGTCAAGCCTGTCCGGTACCCACCAGGCGTATTTTCTGCCGAACGGAGAGCGCCTTTTTGAAATGAGATAGAGATAGCTTCGGCTCTTCGCGTGATGGCGGGCGTGGAACCTCGGTTCAGCGTTTTCTATGGATAGAACATTAATGGTTTCAGGCAGATTGTTATTGATCGCGGCTCGCAGGGCCTCAGGATCAACAACCAGTGAAGTTTCCAGGTGGGCGGCCTGCCCCAGGGCATGGACCCCGGCGTCGGTTCTCCCTGCTCCCTGTATGTCAACGGGAACGCCCAGGAATTTCCGCGCAGCGGCAATTATTGTTTCCTGGACGCTTTTGGCGTTTTTCTGCTTCTGCCATCCGCGGAAATTGGTCCCATCATATTCCAGGATCATTCTGTATTTATGCGTTTCCATGGTCAGGCAACGAACGGTATCAGGGCCTTTCGTTTTGCCGGATAATCGGGGAATGTCTTTTTGTACCACTGGTGATGCTGGAATGCCCGGGGGCCCAGATTGAATATTGTCCAGAGGAGGAAGAAAATGCCCCCGATGGACCAGGTCGCGACAGTCCAGCCGAGCCAGGTTATCATTTCGCCCAGGTAATTGGGGCATGATACATATTCGAAAAGGCCGCCGCGGGGTATTTTATATCCCGTTTCGCCCGGGGCGCGCAGGGCGGCGAGAACATGGTCCGAATGCTTGTTGATAACCCAACCGGTCAAAAACAGCAGGACGCCCGCGATGAAACGGGGATCGGTGAGCCATGCGTTTGTATACATCGATTCCGGGGCAAGGGTGAATACCCATCTTCCCTGGACGTAGGAGTTTACGATGTTGAACAGAAAGGCCATGAAGACCGTCGTGAGGGGGACGGGATTGCTTCCCCTGAGGCCGAAGGGATAGATGAAGGCGCGATGAAAATAGTGCGTTTGCCAGACAAGCAGGAGGGCGACGGTCGCGATTGTCGCAGGCCTGCCGCTGATAAAGAAATAAAAAAACATCATGACCGACGATGGGGCTTCCTGGATGACCCACCCGAGCCTGTTGTTGAGCAGTGGTCCCCATTTTTTACTGGCGTATCTTCCGTACGGCGCGGCCATGAACTGGAGTATGATAAAGACCACGGCCCCGAGGGCCAGGAAAGAAAATAATACAATAAAATACAGTCTCTGCTCTTCCATGACAATGTTCCTTTTAAGGTAATAATTTCTTTGTATGTTCCTGTCCATCGATAGGCAGGGGATTTGAATCAGCTGTAACACAGTATGCGGATTCCAAACCTCTGTCCAGCGGTTTTTATGTTGAAAAAAACCTGTCCTGTCTGTAGATGAGGGTCACTATCCAATCAGTGAGTCCGGATAAGGCCTGTCTGCCCCCCATGGCATTACATGCCCCCGCAGGGCTTTACATGGAACTGTCCTGTAGGAATATATCCTACATCCTGATTCCATATAAGAGTATTGTAAAAACAGAAAAACGCCTATTTACAGGGGGACGATATTGTACTAATTTTAAGTTATCTGAACTTGACCGAATACGGTATACTTACGTGTAACCAGGATGGCGCCATGAAGGGAAAGAGATTAAAAAACAGGAAAGAAGACTTACGGGAAGAGCTGTCCGAGATCGAAGAGGAACATGAAGAGTTTGCCACCTTTATGATCGGCGATGAAATCTTCGGGGTGGACATCCTGAAGGTCCGCGATATCATCGGGATAACCGACATCACGCCCGTGCCGAAGAGCACTCATTTTGTGAAGGGGGTCATCAATCTCCGGGGCAATATCGTGCCGGTCGTCGACCTCCGGCTAAAATTCAGGATGAAGGAACGCGAATACAACAACGCGACGGTCATCATCGTCGTTGAGGTGAAGGGGCGCTATATCGGCATGATCGTCGATTCGGTTTCCGATGTTATCGACATCAAGGTCGAGAGCATTCATGAGAGCCCCCATTACAGCGCGAACATCAGGGAAGATTTTATCCACAGCGTCGGCCGGAAGGACGACAAGCTCATCATCATACTTGACGTGGACAGGATACTCAATACCAGCGAGATCGAGAAAGGCGACTAAATATACGCGAAACCCCCTGTGATTCATCAATACCGGCGCGCGTGGCGCCGGTTTTTTTGTGATTTCCGCGCGCATGGCGCCGCGGGATGCCGGGCCGTCACGCGCGCGTTTTACTATTAATATATTGACATCCTGATAATAGTCGTGCAACGTGAGTAGATGCGCGGTATCCCGTGCCCCGGCATGCTGTCACAAGGCTTGAGCCGGGCGAATATTATTACTGGACGGAAATCAATGAACAATGTAACTGAAAAAGACCGTCAGATGGCGCAGAAGTGCGTCGAGTGCCCCGTGTGCTCGCGGGCGAGAAAAAAACAGCGCGGTATGGCATTCTGGTTCGTTAAAAATATCGAGGGCGGCCTATGTCCCTACTGCGCGGCCTATGAAAGGGTCTACGGTAAAAAGGCCCACGAGGCCTGACGGATCAACAAGCGGTCATGGCAACATCGGATCTGTATCTCGGCCTTGACGTAGGCGGGACCCATACCGACGCGGTGCTCATCGGCGACGAAGGTATCGTGTCCCATTACAAGGCGGTCACCGACCACTCAAACCTCCTCCTGTCCGTGCGGAAAGCCATCGAGGAGATAACCAGGGACGCCGACCGCGGCAGGATCAGGCGGATCAACCTGAGCACCACCCTTTCCACCAACGCCATCGTCGAGGACAAGCTCGAGGACGTCTGCGTCATCATATCATCCGGCCCCGGCATCGACCCGGAAAATTTTAAAATCGGAAAATCCTTTCACATGATCGACGGGTCAATCGACCATCGCGGCAAGGTGATCAAGGGACTTGACGCGAAGGCCGTCTCCCGCGCCGGGGCGGAGGCCGCCAAAAAGAAGATAAAGACCTTCGCCGCGGTCACCAAGTTTTCCACCCGCAATCCCGACCATGAAAACGAGATAGCCGGCGGGATCGGATCCGCGTCGGATTTCATAACCCTGGGACACAAGCTCTCCGGCCAGCTCTCCTTTCCCCGGCGCATCGTCACCGCCTATTTCAACTCGGCGGTCTGGCGCCTGTACAATTCCTTCGCCGACGCCATCGGCAAAGGCCTCGGCGAGATGGGCATCAGCGCCGACATCAATGTCCTGAAGGCTGACGGCGGCACGATGCCCTTCTCCATGTCCCGCAACATCCCCGTCGAGTCGATCCTATCCGGGCCTGCGGCCAGCGTCATGGGCATTGCCGCCCTGTGCGACATCACCCAGGACTGCGTCATGCTGGATATAGGCGGCACCACCACGGACATCGCCATCTTCGCGGACGGCGTGCCCCTTATCGAAAACGACGGCATAGCCCTGCAGTCATACCCGACGCTCGTGCGGGCCCTCAAGACGCGGTCGATCGGCATCGGCGGCGATTCAGCGATACACGTGAAGGGCAAGGTTGTGACGGTGGGACCGGACCGTAAAGGCCCGGCCATGGCCGCCGGCGGGACCGAACCGGCCCTGGTGGACGCGCTGAACTGCCGGAAGATAATCAATTACATGGACGCGGGGGCATCATCGAAAGGGATCACGGCCCTGGCGAAAAAGGCCGGGCTCTCGGCGGCGAAGCTTGCCGACGGCGCCTTCGATTACGCCGTGCAGAGAATCAAAGGCGAAGTGGACGCCATGCTCGACGAGATCAATAACCGGCCGGTCTACACCATCCACGAGATGCTGGAAGGGAAGAAGATCACCCTGCGGAAGGTCTATGTCATGGGAGGGCCCGCGAAGGCGTTCCACGAAAGGCTTGCCGATGCCTTTGGCGTGGAAGCGGTGCTCCCCGGGAATTACGACATCGCCAATGCCATCGGCGCAGCCCTGGCGAAGACGACCATCGAGATAGAGCTCTACGCCGACACGGGCCGGGGCGAGCTGCTCATCCCGAACATCGACGTGCGCCAGAAAATCGCCGCCGGCTACACCGTGAAGGACGCGGGAATGCTGCCCGAGCTGCTCTACCAGGTTACC
>CAZZHU010000022.1:34394-35989 GCA_964654045.1 uncultured Leptospirales bacterium | reverse complement strand
CTCGCCCGTCAATACCTCACCCATGCTGGATTTCGGCTACGACATCTCCGATTACCGCGGCATCGACCCGGTCTTCGGTACCCTCGATGACTGCGACCGCCTTATCGCCGAAGGTCACCGGCGGAACATTAAAATCATCTTGGACCTGGTCATCAACCACACCTCGCACCTGCACCCCTGGTTCGTCGAGTCAAGGTCGTCGCGGGAGAACCCGAAACGCGACTGGTACATCTGGCATGACGGGAAAAACGGAAAGCCGCCCAACAACTGGATGGCCACCTTCGGAGGCAGGGCCTGGGAATGGGACGGAGCCACGGGCCAGTATTATTACCATACCTTCTTGAAGGAGCAGCCCGATCTGAACTGGAGAAACCACGGTCTCCGCAGGGCGGTTTTCGACGAGGTTCGCTTCTGGCTCGACCGGGGTGTTGACGGCTTCCGCCTGGACGCGGTGAACTGGTTCGTCAAGGATGCGCTTTTCCGCAATAATCCCTTTGGATGGGGGCCGCACGCGCCCCGGCCCTATGACCTCCAGGAGCACGTCTATGACCAGAACCAGCCTGAGACGCACGGTGTGCTGAAGGAGTTCCGGAAGGTCATCGATGAATATGATGGCCGGATGAGCGTGGGTGAGACCTACATCGTATCCCCGGAAGGGGCGCGGATATCGGCGTCATACCTCGGCAGCGGCGCGGACGAGCTCCACCTGGCCTTTGATTTTTCATTGCTCTTTTCGAAATACGGCGCCCGGCATTTCCGCGACTGCCTGGCGCACTGGTACGCCTTCATGCCGGAGGGCGGGTGGCCGACCCTGGTCATGAACAACCACGACCAGCCGCGCAGTATGACCCGGTGGTGCCGCGGCAGGGACGGTGAAAAGAAAGCGCGCGTCCTGGCCGCCCTCCTCCTTGCCGCTTGGGGCACGCCGTTTCTCTACTACGGCGAGGAGATCGGCATGAAAAACGGCAGTATCACCAGGGCCCGGATACAGGACCCGGTGGGGAAGAAGTACTGGCCCTTTCACAAGGGGCGTGACCCGGAGCGCATGCCGATGCAGTGGTCCGCTGAGGCGAACGCCGGGTTCTCAGCGGCGGAACCGTGGCTCCCTCTTGCCGATAACTACCGGGAGGTGAATGTCGCCGCCCAGGAGAAGGACCCCGGTTCAATCCTCAACTGGTACCGGACCCTGATCATGCTCAGGAAGGAACGGCCGGCGCTGCACCGCGGTTCCTTCAGGCTCGCGGGAGTTGATCCTGACGTCCTGGCCTTTTACCGCGAGGCTGCGGGAGAGAAGCTCTTCGTGGCCCTGAATTTTTCCGGGAGGCGGCGGTCCGTTGAGGCGGAAGGCACGGCGTCCTGGCGCGTCCTCGCCGGGACCCGCCGGGCGGCAGGGGAGCTCCCCGGGGACGGGCAGATCGACCTGGCTCCCTTCGAGGCGGTCGTCCTCGCCCGTGCCTGATGACGCGCATATATATCGTTGACAATTAATTCCGGTTATGCGAGAATCCTGTAACCACCCCGACACGGAGGCAGATCCATGGATACGAAATCGGGCTTTGCCGTAAAAGAGATTTACGCGGTCGTTCTCCTCGCCC
>CAZZHU010000022.1:0-34384 GCA_964654045.1 uncultured Leptospirales bacterium | reverse complement strand
GAAGCCAAGCGAAACGCGCTGTGCCAGGTGACGCTTTTCGCGGATCAGAACCTGATGGCGCCCAACCTCACGCAGATCGCGCGCGACCTCGGGCTCAATGACGTCCAGCGCGACGTCATGCTGGGCGGCGACATATCCGCGGTTTTCTGGGTGCTGGGGAGCATTATTACCCTGGTGATCGGCTACTTCACGGACCTGGTGCCGCGCAAGAAGCTCTTTATCGCGGTCATCATCGTGGGCGAGATACCCTGCCTCCTTACCGGGTTCGTCCGGACATATGACCAGCTCTTCTGGATGCGGGCCCTCACCGGCATCGGGATCGGCGGGGCGCTGCCGCTCACCTTCTCGATGATAGGCGACTATTTCTCCCACGGGAACCGCGCCATGGCCACGGCCTGGATCGGCCTCGCCGAGGGAATGGGCATTGCCGCGGGCCAGCTCCTCGCCGGCTTCATAGGACCGGCTATGGGATGGCGCCTCCCTTTCATCATCGTGGCCCTGCCGAACTTCGCTCTCTGCCTGCTGTTCCTGCTCACGGTGAGGGAGCCCGGGCGCGGAAGGACGGAGGACGGCCTGAAGGAGCTGATACAGAGCGGGGCGGTGTACACGGGCCGGATCGACTGGAAGAAGTACCGCGAGCTTTTCAGGATCAGGACCAACCTGCTGGTCTTCATCCAGGGAATACCCGGCACGGTCCCCTGGGGCGTGTTCTTCATTTATCTCAATGATTTTTATTCCCAGGACAAGGGCTACTCTGTAGAAGTGGCGACCCTTATCGTCATGGTGGTCGGCGGGGCCGCGATCCTGGGATCGTTCGTCGGCGGCATGATCGGCAACCGGGTCTTCAACATCAAGGCGAAGTACCTGCCGCTGCTGTGCGGGTCCAGCACCCTGCTCGGGATCATTCCCATGGCATTTCTCCTCAACTATCCCTCGCAGGCCGGCGTCGTCAATCCCGACGTCGCGGGTCCGATCGCCCTCGGGTTCGTCACCGGGTTCATGGTGTCCGTGACCGGGCCCAACGTGAAGGCCATGCTCCTTAACGTGAACGCCCCTGAGACGCGGGGTTCCATCTTCTCGCTCTTCAACCTGACCGACAACCTGGGCAAGGGCTTCGGGCCGGTCATCATAAGCTTCTTCATTGTCCACTTCGGAAGGCTGTACGCTTTTAATATCGCCAATCTCTTCTGGGTGATCTGCGGGTGCGTCCTCCTGGTGATGGCCTGGACCTTCCCCAGGGACGAGGCGGCGCTCAACGCGGCCATGAAGGAGAAGGCGCGGGAAATGAAGATTTAGCCGTCCCGTTTGTTATTATTGGTGAATTAATTGACAGAAACAGGGAGGGTGGTAGGGTGTCCCCCGCGTGGCGCGATGTCTCCGCCATGAACCCATACCTCAGGGTGGAAAACATGCTGACAACGGGAAGAACAACGGCGCGGCTGCGCCGGGCCGCGCAGGGCGCGGTCCTTTTTTGCATCTGCGCGGCGCTGTCATGCGGGATGGACTCGGTGCGCAGCGGCGGCGGCAGGGGAGTCCTCCGCGGCCTTTATATCCCCAACCGGCAGTCATGCACCCTCGAGTACGTGCAATCCATCGTGAAGAGGGGAAAGCCCCTCGGCGTCAACATGCTCGTCATGGACGTCCATCCGATCACGGTCCACCGGATGCGGATCAGCCGCGACGTCCTTGATTACCTGAAGCGCGAGAACATCTATCTCGCCGGGCGTATCGTATGCTTCCAGGACGGGCTGAAGTCTCTGCCGGTCCCGGAAGAGCACATGCGGCGGCTCTTCGTCATCATCGAGGCAACCACCCGGGCCGGGTTCCACGAGGTGCAGCTAGACTACATCAGGTTTCCCGACGGCGCCCCCTATTACTCCCTGTCGGCGAAGTACGGATTCATCGACGACCTGCTCCGGAAGGCGCGGGCCATGACGGATTCCCGCGGCGTCAAGCTCTCCGCGGACCTCTTCGGCCGCGTCGTGTACAACCGCGACGACATCATCGGCCAGAAGGTCGAGAATTTCGCGAAGCATGTCGAGGTGATCTACCCCATGCTCTACCCGAGCCATTTTACCGGTGACAGGTTCCGGATGGCCAACCCGGGGGAGACCATCCGGGACGGGACCACCCGCGGTATTGTCAGGGTGAAGGGGACCGGGGTGCGGATCCAGCCCTTCATCCAGGCGTTCCCCTATAACATACAGTGGGCGCATGTCACCCTCGATAAATACGTGGAAGCGCAGATTGCCGCAGCGGAATCGACGGAGGCCCGCGGCTGGGTTGCCTGGAACGCGAAGGGCGATTACGAATGCGTTTTCAGGGCGCTGGTCAGCCTGAAAAACGGCTCCCGGAAGGAAATTGCTTCCGCCCGATGAGACAGGGATGCCCCGTCATTTCAGATAATTCCGTATCATCGCGTCGGTGACGCCTTTCTTCTTGCAGATCTCCGCGTACAATTTGCCGCTTTTACGCACGGTCCTTTTCTGGTTCTTGTAGTTGACGGCGACCAGGCCGAAGCGGGGGTCCAGGCCCTCGGCCCACTCGAAGTTGTCCAGGAAGCTCCAGTAGTAGTAGCGCCGCACGTCGACGCCCGCCTCGATGAGGCGGCACACCTGGGAGAGGTGGTCGTAGATGTAGCGCGGCCGGAACCGGTCCTCCTTGTCGGGCGTTCCATTCTCGGTTATGTAGATCGGCAGTTTGAACCGCCGGTAGTAGTGCTCGCAGAAGCGGTACAGGCCCTCGGGGTAGATCTCCCACCCGAGGTCGTTGACCGGGGCCCCCTCCCTGGTGCTGATGTCGCCGAACATCTGCCCCACGTTCTTGATGTTGAAGCTGACCATCTCGCGGGAATAGTAATTGATGCCGAAGAAGTCCTGGTAGTTTCCCTTACCCATGGGGTACCCGGCGCCGAGGGGAAGGATATATTTTCCCTCCGACATGCCGGTGATGAATATCTCGTGGAACAGGCGGTTCTGGAGGAAACAGGCCAGGCGCTCGCCGGCGCTTCCCGTTTTCGGGTCGAAGATGCGGAGGTGATGAGCGGCGCCTACCTTCGTGTCGCTGAATCCCATGCCGGCGCGCACCTCGTGAATTTTCCGGTACGCGGCAATGTGGGCCCGTATCATCACCCGGGCGCCCTTGAGGAACATGCCGATATTTTTCTCCCCCGGAGGCCAGTTCCCGGCAACGTAGCCGAAGGTGAGATACACGTTCGGCTCGTTGATGGTGACCCACTCGCTTACCAGGTCTCCCAGGCGGCGCACCACCGCCTCGGTATACCGCGCGAAGCGGCCCACCGCGGACTCGCTGGCCCATCCCCCCGAGTCTTCCATCCAGAGCGGGTTCGAAAAATGATGCAGGGTCACCAGCGGCTCGATGCCCGCTTTCTTGAGCTGCAGGATCTCGTCGCGGTAATGGTCCAGGGCTTTCCTGCTGATGGTGCCCTCCGACGGCTCGATGCGGCTCCACTCAAGGCTCATACGGTAAACGGAGACATTCAGCTTCTTCATGATGCCCACGTCTTCGCGGACCCTGTTCCAGTGGTCGTCGGCCACGCTGCAGTCGGTTCCGTCCGCTATGTGCCCCGGCTGGCGGGACCAGCGGTACCAGGTGTTGTTCGTGTCGCCGCCCTCGATCTGCAGGGACGCGGTGGCTGTTCCGAGCCGGAAATATTCCGGAAGCGCAAAAGGTTTCATGGCCCCTCCACGGTTTTCAGTTCGGTCTTGAGGATGAAAAACTTGTCCCGGATCTTCTGCGACTGTATCGGGTTGCCGTTTATGAAAAACTGTCCGGCGTTGGGAGTGCGGATATACACGGTATTGCCGTTTCTCACGTGTTCGTGCTGTGTCACGGTGATGGCGTCGCCCTTCTGAACGCACGACACGATCTCGCTCCCGGGGAAGCAATGGGCCGTCGTGCCCGACACGGTGAAGAACTCCTCACGCACGAGGAGGTAACAGCGCGATTCGTGCGCCCTGAGAAGGATCTCGTCGCCCCCGGCGATAAAGCGGTTTTCCTCGACGGGATCATCGCAGAAGTAGAGCCCCTCGTCGAGGGTCACCTTCGCCCTGCTGGTGGACAGGTTGGCGTAGAAGAGATAGGTGTTATCGCCGATGGTGAAGGTCGTCTTCAATACTTCGCCGCTCCACGACTGCACGATGTTCTCTTTTTTCCGGAACGGGAAGAGGGAGCGGTACTGCCGCAGGATTTCCGGGGTGTACCCGGATATGCTGTCCGACGTGAACAGGAGACCCCCGAAAATATTGTTTATCAAAAAAAGGGTCTGTCGCTCTTCACCGGTCATGGTGTTGTTTTCATCGCGCAGGATGACCACATCGGGGTCGTTCACGAATACGCGCCCGTCAAGGTGGCTCCTCCCGATGGTGCTGGTGATGGAATTCCGCGTTGATACGCGTTCGCGGTAATGGATCGCGGACAGGAGGCGGTCCTCCCACTTCGGCGAGACGTCGCTCCCGATGCGGCAGTAATCCACCTGGCCGAAGGCGGTCCCCAGGGGGACGCCGCAGCCGAGGATTATTCTTTCCCCGCAGCACCGGCGCAGGAACTTCATGGCATCGGCCATGATGGAGCCGCGGGTCATGCCGTCGCGGGGGGTCATGGCGGCGGCATAGAGGAAATCGAGCTTCACCATGTCGAATCCCCACTGGTTGAGGACGGTGTCAAATACCTCCTTGATGTGGTAGCGGAACTCGTCATTGTAGACATCGAGGGCGTAAAAATTTCCGCTCCAGTTGGGGTTCCAGCCCGCCGCCACCGGTTCGCCCTTGTCTTTCAGTATCCAGTCGCCGTGACTCTTCATCATGCCGGACTTCTCTTCGCAGATGAAGGGGGCGAGCCATAGCCCGGCGCGGTAGCCTTTTTCCCTGATGGCGCCGGCGATCTGCTTCATGCCGCCCGGAAAGGACGCTTTTACTTCGAGCCAGTCGCCCACCGCCGCCTGGTAACCGTCGTCTATCTGGAATATGTCGATGGGTATCCGGTTCCGGGACAGTACGTTGAGGTTGTCCATGATAATGCTTTCGGATATGTTCGTGTAGTAGTTATACCAGCTCGTCCAGCCGGTGGCCGGCTCTTTCGTCTCCAGGCCGGGGCAGAGCGACTCGAAATAGTAGCTTATCACCTCGCGCTCCGGCCCCTGCAGGATCATGACGTCCATGATCAGGTACGGCTCCGCTACGGCGAGGCCTTCGGCATCCTTCATGATGCGGATGCGGTTTTTTCTGGCTTCGCAGGCGCAGATGGTATAGCCGGTATCTTCGTTAAGGGATCCCAGGAGGGTCACATCCCCGGTTTTTTGCCGGATGTAGCAGTATACGTAGCTGTGCAGGTCGCCCCTGTCGCCGGTGTAGGGATAGAAGTGGTAGTCCCCGAAGCAGTGGACGTTGAACCGTTTTGCCGACCGGGCGAGCTTTCTGATCCGCTCGTTCGACGAAAATTCACGGCTTTCGGTCCACGACTGGAAGCCGTTGCAGAAGATCCGGTCATCCTGGGTGAAGCGGTAATTCGCCTCAAGGAAGGCTTCCTTTATCTCAACCGGCCCCTGGGGAAGCAGCTTGAGGGTCGCCCGCCAGCCATGATCGAGCTGGATCAGCTCGGATTCTATCTCCATCCCCATGGACCTGGCGGGAGAGCCGGGCCTGAAGGAGAGGGTGTATTCCCTTTTTCCATACCGGTATCGCACGATTCCTTTTTGTATATTCATACGGGGTCCCTGTAATAATTAATAATATAATACATTATACCGCCATGTGTCATGACTTTTTCATCAAATCCGGATGGATTCGGGAGCTGTCTCCCGCACGCCGTCCTCCAGAATGGTCTCGTAAAAATCAACCCTCAGTCCGGTAGACTGCTGATAGTTACCGCTTACTTCAGCTTTAAACCGGGCGACCTTTTCGTTCTCAACCAGGGCTATGGCGCAGCCGCCGAAACCCGCCCCGGTCATCCTGCCGCCGGCGCAGCCGGGCGCCTTCACCGCGGCATCGACCAGGGCGTCGAGTTCGGTTCCGGTGACCTCGTAGTCATCACGGAGCGACCCGTGCGACGCGGTAAGGAGGATGCCGAACCGCGCCAGGTCTTTCTTCCTGAGGGCCTCCACCGATTCGATGACCCGCCCGTTTTCAGTAATGACATGGCGCGCCCGCCTCCTTAAAACCGGGTCGTCTATGAAGGAGAGGTCCCCCGTTCCCGCCCGGGCCAGGCTGCTGATCGATGGATTGTGTTTCCTGATCAGGGCCAGGGCCTGCTCGCACTGGGCCCGACGCTCGTTGTATTTTGAATCCGCCAGGGTGCGCGGCCTGTTGCTGTTCATGATAACGAAGCTGCTGGCGCCGGTATCGACCGGCACGTATTCGTATTCCAGGGTCTCGGAATTGAGCAGGATCGCGTGGCCTTTCCTGCCGAGGGCCACGGTAAACTGGTCCATGATGCCGCACTGGACGCCGATATGCTCGTTCTCCATGTCGCGCATGAGGAGGGCCATGCGCACCCGGTCACTGTCAGATTTGACAGATCTGCCGGTGAAGATGAAGGCGGTAAGCACCTCCAGGGCCGCCGATGACGAAAGGCCCGATCCCTGGGGCAGGGTGCTCGAGTAAAGGATGTTCATCCCGCGGGCCGGCGCGGCGCCGTTCTTACGCGCATAGCGGAGCGCTCCGAGCGGATACCTGGCCCATTCGGGCAAGGTCCCTGTTATTACTGTTCCATCGGTATCCGCCGTTACCTCTCCCGGCGCCTGTTCCGATTTCATCCGTATGAGGGTATCGTCACGGTACTGCGCGAACCCGGTAATGCCGAGGGAAATGGCCGCTGGAAAAACATGACCGCCGTTATAATCGAGATGTTCGCCGATAAGATTGATTCTGCCGGGTGCGAAGAAAGAGCGAATTGGTCCGGTACCGGTAAAAAAGCCATTTTTCTGTATATCGCTGTGTGCCAGGTTCGGCATTATTCCGTCCCTTTGGTCGGTAAAGATCGCGCTGCCGCGCGTTCATGTGACAGATCTAATATAGCGAAACCGGAGCGATATGTGTCAAATCTATTTCATGTTTATTATTTTTGCGCGACACATAAAAACGCCGGGCAAACCGCCCGGCTTTTATTATTGTCCCTTTTTTTTCTAACGATGGTTATATTTTCATCCCTATTTCCACCATTATGCTGTGGTTCATTCCGCCGTACGTATAGCTGGGATTCAGCAGGTATGTCTGGGCGACATCATCCAGCGAGTTGTTGGTCATATCGTAGCTGATACCGTTCTTGCTGACCGATTTCGGAACGAGATACTGGAATTGGTATGCCAGGGTCAGGTAGGCTATGCCTTTGATCATCGACATTTTCGGGAGCGTGAACTTCAGGCCCGCTGATGCCATGTGCTTGTCGTTATCAAGCAGGTTGTATACGCCGGTGACGTATTTGTTCGCGGTGGTGCCTATCCTCACGGTGGGCTGTGTACCGGTATTCGTGTCAAGGATGCTCGGCACGTATGAGTATCCCATCATGACCGATATAAAAGAGGCGGCATCATACTTGAGGCCGAGCTTGAATGACAGCGTGTCCCTGAACCTGGGAAGTCCCGCGCCGTAGTGGTATTCCATGACCCTGGAAAACTCGGTCTTTGACCACATCTCCCAGTCGACATCGATGGATACGCCCACTCCTGACGGAGTATGGGTATATGCCAGGCCCGTGTTAACGGTATGGGGCGTATAATAATCGAATATGGCCGTCAAGAGGTTCATGCCGATGGCGCCGCCGAGAATGCCCGCAGCTGCGTCGAAGGGAGATATCTTCAACTTTGCCGCCATCCGGTACGAGGCGCCGATATCGAGGATATGGATGCCCCTGGTGGAGCTTGCGAATTGCAGCGGGCTGAAATATATCCCGCAAATAGCGGCGGGAACGATGCTCAGGTCCATGGTGGCCTGGCCGATGGGGATCTGGTAATCGCCGGTCAGCTGGGCTTCCATGTACATTTTGCCTTTGCCGTGAAAGGAAGCGTTAATGCCGAGGCCGGCGCCGAAGGCGTCATTCAGGAAGCCCATGCCCCCGCCTATGAAAACCTCCGCCTTCTGGCACTCCCTCCCGTACCGGATGAAGTTGTGGGTCCGCGGGTCAATATCATTGACCTTGACCATGCTGAAGTCCCAGTTCATGCCCATCCCGATACCCAGGCGGGCCGAGGATATGAAGTCGGGCAGTTTCATGAGGGTATTGAGGTCGAGAGCACCGCCGATGACAAGGAAGCCGTAGGGGTCCATCCTGGCGGCGTCTGTTTTTTCCGGATAATAAAAAGGATTTGAGCCGCTTGTCCTGTTGTAACGCTGTATATTCAGCTTGAGTTTTGGCATGGTAAACAGCAGGCTGGAAGAGAACTGGCTGGAGTGGATATCCTTCCTTGCCGTCTCGCCTTCCCCTTCCGCCTTTCTGAGTTTCAGCGTCATTTCACCTTCCCTGGCCGCCGGCTCCCCGGCCAGGTTCCGGGTTTTTCCAAGGCCCGCCACGTTGTAAAATACCGATGACCAGTCATTAACGACCGCGGTCATGGCGTTTCCCCGCGCGATTCCCTCTGCGGAAAAGCCATACGTGCCGGCAAAACCGCCCGCAAACAGGGCTGATGACAGGCAGATGGAACTTAGTATTGTAATGAGAATGATTAAATGTTTAGATTTCATTGCAGCACCCATTATCTCCTGAAATTTTTTTTCTTGCGACTCGTTGAACACAGATCAGGCTTTTGCGCCTGGTTGCCCTTCCTGTATCTCAGATCAGGATACAAAACCTTTAGATCTCCTGTATCCAGGTGTTCCAGTTCAATTGCTGATTTTAATTTCCACCGGTTATTCATCAGAATATTCCAGAGAAATGTATTTGAATTTTATGGTTTAAGGATTCAGGATTTATTTTGAAAACAATTCTAAAACCAGGAACTGCAATATCATAAACCGTCCAGACGGTTTATGATATTGAATTTGTAATTGTTTGAAAATCTGATCTGATTCCTTATCTTTATCCTTTAATTATAGTATTTACAAATTTTTTTTATCTATAACTTTATTAGAAAAAGCATACACAATAAACGCATTGCATAATTGCTGTTGTGCGATCCGGTTTATCACCATTGATGGTTGCAGTGCAACAGCAAGTCGAATTTAAAAATTATAATCCTAAAAAATATAGCAAAGAATATTTAATTTTCAATGCACTTTATTTATAACAAGGAATAATTATCAATTATTATTTTTGCATAATCTATATTCAGATAAAAATTTGTCAATTAAAACTGACATATCAGTTCCAAAAACATGGATGCTGGCTCAACGGTCCGGTTTCATGACGAAAAAAGCTGCCGGGACAGATAATTATGCTTGATTTGAAATCATTTATTGTACACAATGCATTGCATACAAAACCCCGGGGATAGATAATTATGTTAAAAAAAGGTGAGCAGACACGAGATCGTCTTTTGCAGTGCGCTGAAAAAGCTTTTTCAAAAAACGGATACTATGAAACTCAGGTCTCCGATATCGTGAATTTGGCCCACGTGGCAAAAGGGACCATCTATCAATACTTCAAGAATAAAGATGATGTTTTTAAAACACTTCTCGGGTTGTATCTCCGGCAGTGGGAAAAAGCAATCGCCCTTGACCTGGGCGGATTCAGGGGCGACAAACCGGGTTCATACTACGCGATGGAGTATCTGAAGCACCGGCTGAAAAAAACCACCGACTACTGGGGGGAAAACCAGGAGCGGACGAATATAATCCTCAGGATCGCCGTCGGCCTGAATGCCGATTTCGAAATGGTCATGAGGAGCTTCGAGGATAAAATAGTAAAGGTGATCATGGGCGACATTGCGCTGGGACAGAAATGGGGGAACATACCGAAGGATATTGATGTTGAGATCGCCGGCAATGCCATCCTCGGCGTTGTTTTCAGGCTGACGTATCATTTCTATGTATTGAAGAGAAGAAAATTCCAGAAAATGAATAGCGAATCCCTGCTGAATGAAGTGGTGAAGCTTGTCGCCAATCTTCTCAGGATGAGCGCCTGATTTGTGCCCGCGGTCTTTACCGCCGGCGGCAGAAGGCAATCGGCCCGCCTATTGTTCGATAAAGGTGACCGCGCCGACGAAGCTTTTCTGCCAGTAATTCAGGTTCATGTCGGCGAAACCGACCCGCTTTCCCCGGGAAGGGGCGTGGATGAACCGCGATTTTGTTATGAATATCCCCACGTGTGAAATCCGGTTATTGTAGATCCTGAAAAATACGAGGTCTCCCGGCTTCGCGTCATCCAGGCCGATTTTTTTCCCTTTTTCAAATTGATCCACCGTTGAACGGGGGAGCGAAATACCGTTCTCCCGGTACACGAACTGCACGAAACCGGAGCAGTCGAATCCCTTCGTGCTCATGCCGCCGTAATTGTAACGGGCGCCTATATGCTTTTTCGCTGTATCAAGTATGCGGGTGCGCAGGACCGCACTGTCACCCGATCCGGCTGCGGTGGTGGTGCCGGCAAGGAGCAGGACGACAGCGAACGCTGCCGCTGCCTGGATGAATCTGGATGTCGATAGTTTCATGGCGGTCATTTCACTGTCGCATGATACTGTATCATTACAGGGATTGAGGACAAGCATTTTTTTATGCCATGCCGGTGTGTTCCGGAAAAGCTGTATTTTGCAATTGACATGGTCAGATTGTGCGGTATTATTGCAATGGTCCGTGTCCGTGAATCCGGGGCGGGTTTACTCTAATGGATAAAAGAAAAATCTTCATTGTTGAGGATTCCCCGATCGTTGCGATGGAGCTGCGAAGGATCCTCGAAGGGCTCGGCTATGCCGTAACCGGAATCGCGGGCACCGGCGAGGAGGCCATAACCATGTGCCTGGCGTCCCCGCCGGACCTCATATTGATGGATGTCAGGCTTGCCGGAAATTTGAACGGCATCGAGGCATCGCGGGTGATACGGAAAAGCATCAGCGTTCCGGTTATCTACACGACCGCGTATTCGGACCGTGACACCGTGCAGGAAGTCCAGAAATCGTTTCCGTTCGGTTTTGTCATCAAGCCGTACCGCGAAAAGGACCTCCTGGTCGCCCTTGAAACTGCTTTCACGCGCTTCGAGTACGAGCGAAAACTCGAGGAGAGCGAGCAGAAATACAAGAGCCTGTTCGAAGGCTCCAATGACATTATCTTCACCCTTGACGAGAACCTCACGATCCTTACCGTGAACCAGGCGGTCATGAATTTCCTGAATGCGAAACCCGAGGAGATCATATCCAGGAACCTGCTGGACCTCCTACCGCCCCCCGTTGACGAGGAAGCGAAGCAGATTAATTTTTTCAGGGAAAAGTTTGCGGTGTTTTCAAAGACCCGCAAGCCATGGGATTTTAAAACGGTCTTCAGCGTCAATTACAGTAATGAACCGATCGAAATGAACGTGCGCCTTGAGTTCATCGATATCAAGGACGGGAAGCTGATCATGGGACGGGCGTTCAGGGTCGTGGAGGACGAACTGCTGAGGTTTTTCGTTTCCGAGAATCACAGCCTGGTCATGGGAAACCAGCTCTTCCTGGTGAGTGACGTCGCGTACCGGATGACCAGGAACCTCAAGCGCTATTTTGACAGTGACTCCGTGGAGCTCATGCGGATGGCGCTGGTGGAAATGATCGTCAACGCCATAGAGCATGGCAACCTTGAAATATCCTACAATGAAAAAACCGATGCCCTCAAGAGGGGCAATTATTTCGATTTTGTGAAGACGCGCCAGGCCAATCCGTCATACCGCGACCGTCAGGTACGGATCCAGTATGCCATCACTCCCGACGAAGCCCGCTACACGATAGGCGATGACGGCTTCGGGTTCGATCACAAGGAATTTTTCAAGCGGGATATCGCGGATGTCAACCTCGAATTCAAGCCCCACGGCCGCGGGGTGTTCCTGGCGTCGAGAATATTCGACGAGGTCCTCTACAGCGACAGGGGCAACCAGGTGCTGCTGGTGAAAAAGAATACGGGCGGGGAAGGGAAGTGAACCGGGGAACGGACCCTGCCGGGCCCGTCATTTCGCGTTGCCAATCCTGCTGTAGCGCCTGATGCCGCCGCCTTTCTTGATCAGCATTACGTTCCTGCGTATCGAAACGATCTCGCCATAGACGGTATCGAGTGATTCCTTGTCTGTTGCGAGGCGTATTTCCGCGCCGTCCACGATGTATCCTGTCCTCGTCCTTTTCGAAAGGTATAATCCGTCAGCGGTAAAAACTTCCCTGCTTTCCTCGTCGGTTATGATCTCCTTCCGGCAGATGCCGTCTTTACCGCAGGCGTCGCCCGTCCATTCCCAGGAACCGATAAGCTCAGGGCGGTAATCCTGCCGTGAACAGACAGGGAACAGCAGCAGGGCGGCGCACAGGAATGTTGTGATCGTGAATGATTTCACCGGTTTTCTTCCTCTCTTTTCGTGATTGGCCATGCGGCATCCCATTGTGCCTGCTCGAACAAGGGAATGGGAAAAGGCTTTCTGATAATGATTAGTGGCCCCCGGTGAATCCGGGTTACAGGTATTGTTGCGTATCCAGGAATTTAAGAAAAATATACGGCAATTAAGCAGCAAAAAAAGCCGCGGTAAAGAAAAAAATGAGCGGGTATCGGGTAGTTGCTCCACGGGGCGCGCCAGATAACCCTTCAAAGGAATGAAGACGGTTCACTAATACACTGTTTCATTCCTCCGGGCGTGTCATGTTGTACGTGCCCCGCTGTAATGAGTACCCGGAAAATGTTTTGGCTGCCAGGATCAGGTTAATGTTTAAATTGCTTGATCAGGTTTTCTAACTGTGTTTCCTCGGCCTTCACAATTTCCTTGTACTCGTTAGTAACCGTATGATGTCTTTCAATCCTGGCGGTTGTGAGTTCCCTCTCCAGCAGGAGAACAATAAAATCAGCATCGTTTTTTGATAATTCGAGATTCATAGTTACCTCCAATACAATGTTTCCGTGGAGAACAATCATGTCTCTACGAACTATTTCTTCTCTTTTAATATAGTCATAAACCTCAAGAATTCAAAAAAATTATCAAATTAATTATTTACATTATCCGGTGCAAAATGGCTTTATTACGAAACCGCCGTTGGCTCTCGTGGTGAACCCCTGCCGGTATTTTGATGGGATTTCGGCCCGTATCGCCCGTTGCAATCAGCATTTTTGCAGAATATATTTTTACCTGTAACCCGCATTTTTTGAGGAAAATAATCGTGAAAATCGCTATTCTATATGTATCCTGAATTGATGTACGAATGGATTTCCCGCTAAATGATTGACAAAAAAATTTGCCGTCAGTAATGTGCTCTGATTTTTATAAGGGGGGTCCAACGGGACCCGGTTTGCTTCGATGCCGATATATATGCAGAACGGCGGTAATGCGAAAATCCCCTGTACCCGGAAGGAAGTAACATCTTGAGTGACGAGAATTCGCGGCTGTCGCTTTTCAGGCGTTTCAGAAAGTTTGTGATGGGAGACGCCCGGAGCATCTCCGACCCCGGCATATTCCACAAGCTTTCCCTGATAGCCTTCTTCGCCTGGGTCGGCCTCGGGGCGGACGGCCTCACGTCCTCCTGCTACGGGCCGGAAGAGGCCTTCCTGGCCCTGGGCAGGCACACTCACCTGAGCATATTCGTGGCCCTGGGGACGGTCATAACGATTTTTGTCATCAGCGCAAGCTATCACCAGATCATTGAGCTGTTCCCGACAGGGGGCGGCGGCTATCTCGTGGCAAGCAAGCTCATCTCGCCGTCGGTCGGGATGATCGCTGGCAGCGCCCTCCTTATTGACTACCTTTTAACGATCACCCTGTCGGTCGCAAGCGGCGCCGACGCCCTGTTCAGTTTCCTTCCCCTGACAATGCTCCCCTACAAGCTCCCGGTGGCTGTCGGGGGAGTCTGCCTTCTCATCGTCCTCAACCTGCGCGGCGTCAAGGAATCGGTTCTGCCCCTGGTGCCGATATTTCTCGTTTTCATCCTGACCCATTCCTTTGCCATCATTTATTCCATCGCGGCGCAGGCCGGGAATATCCCCGCCCTTGTAAATGCCACGGCAGCGGATATCAGCACTACTAACTCGGAGCTGGGTATTGCCGGCATGATCTTCCTGGTATTGCGGGCTTACAGTATGGGGGCCGGTACCTTCACCGGCATCGAGGCCGTTTCCAACGGGATGTCCATCCTGCGCGAGCCGAAAGTGCAGACCGCCAAGCGCACCATGAATTACATGGCCACCTCCCTGGCGATTGTCGTCGCCGGACTGATGCTGTCGTACCTCCTGCTGAACGTGTCCCATGCCAGCGGTAAAACCCTGAACGCGGTACTTTTTGATAAAATGACCGCCGGCTGGGGGACCGCCGGCATCGTCTTTGTCCTTGTCACGCTGTTCTCCGAAGCGATACTGCTGTTTGTCGCGGCCCAGACCGGATTTCTGGGCGGTCCGGCCATCCTCGCGAACATGGCCCTGGACCGGTGGGCGCCGGGTAGGTTCGCCTCCCTCAACGACCGCCTGGTGACCCAGAATGGGATACTCATCATGGGCGTCGGCGCCATCTTGCTGATGGTATACTCCGGGGGATCGGTAAAATTTCTCGTCATACTGTACAGCATCAACGTGTTCATCACCTTCACTCTCTCCCAGCTGGGGATGGTCCGACACTGGTGGCAGTCCCGGAAGAAGGTGGGCAACTGGTGGAAGAAGCTCCTGATAAACGGCATCGGGCTGTTGCTAACGACATTTATCCTTATAACGGTGGCGGTGCTGAAGTTCAACGAGGGGGGGTGGATCACCATTTTCATCACCGGCTCCCTGGTGGCCGTCGCGGTGATCATCCGCCGCCATTACAGAAAAACTGGAAGACTGCTGAAGCGCCTGAACGGCCTCGTGGAAGTCGCCGAAGCGGAGATGAAGAACATTGAAATGAAGCGGAAGAGCGGCGAGAAGGCAGCTGCCGCGATCCAGTGCAATCCCAAGGATAAGACAGCGGTTCTGTTCGTGAACGGGTTCACCGGCACCGGCCTCCATACCCTGTTCAATATCGTGCGGCTTTTCCAGGGCATATATAGAAATTTCGTTTTCGTACAGATCGGCCTGGTTGATTCCGGCGTGTTCAAGGGCACGGAGGAGCTTTCGGCTCTGCGGGGCCACATCAGCAGGGAGTGCAGCCGTTACGTGGAGTATATGCAGGCCCACGGCCGTTATGCGGAGAGCGTCACCTCCATCGCGGTGGATGTGATAGAGGAAACGGTGCGCCTGGCGCCGGATATAATGGAACGCTACCCTAACGCTATTTTCTTCGCCGGGCAGCTGGTGTTTCCCGAGGATACCTTCTTCACCCGCTGGCTCCATAACTACTCCGCCTTCGCGATACAGCGGCGTTTTTATCACAAGGGAATCCCGATAGTAATTCTGCCGATCAGGGTATAGCCGGCCGGCACTGTCCGTATTTCAATTTTATCGCCCGGCCGAAAATGATCTATCATACGGAGGGTCGTCATGAACCAGAAAGCCATCGCGGCGAAAATACAAAAAATCAGAAAGTTCTACAATGCGGGCGAAACGAAAAATGTCTCGTACCGGAAAAAGCAATTGCGGAAACTGAAAAAAGCTATCCGGAAGAACGAAGGCGCCATTATTGAGGCCCTGTACAAGGACCTGAAAAAACCGGCCTTCGAGTCCTACGCCAGCGAGATCGGCATTCTTTACACCGAGATTCGCCACGTGCTCTGGCACCTGCGGTCATGGGCACGGAAGCGCGAGGTGAAGACCCCTGTCATCCATTTTTATTCGACGAGCGCGGTCCACTACGACCCGTACGGGGTGGTGCTTGTCATCGGTCCCTGGAACTATCCCTTCCAGCTCGTCATCGCCCCGCTGGTGGCGGCCATCGCGGCAGGCAACTGTGCCGTCATCAAGCCTTCGGAGCTGGCGCCGGCGACCTCGCGCCTGGTGGCGAAGATGGTCCGCGAAACCTTCGATGACGACTACATCACCGTGATCGAAGGCGGCGTGGAGGAAACGGGCGCCCTCCTCAAGGAGAAATTTGATTACATTTTCTTTACCGGCGGCACCGCGGTAGGAAAGATCATCATGCGCGCCGCCGCGGAGCATCTGACCCCGGTGACCCTTGAGCTGGGCGGCAAGAGCCCGGTGATCGTCGACGAGGACGCCCACCTCCCGACCGCGGCGCGGCGCCTCTGCTGGGGAAAGTTCTTCAACGCCGGCCAGACCTGCCTGGCACCGGACTACCTGCTGGTGCACAGGAAAATAAAGCAGGCCTTCATCAATGAGCTTGACAAAACCATCGGGGAGTTTTACGGGGACGATCCCCGTTCAAGCAGGGACTACGCGCGGATAATCAACGAGAAGCACTTTGACCGGATCACGGGCCTCCTTGAGGGGACGAAGGTGATCTGCGGCGGCGAGAGCGACCGGAAGAACCGCTACATCGCGCCGACCCTCGTGGACGGTGTTACCCTGAAGGACCCGATCATGCGCGAAGAGATTTTCGGGCCCCTGCTGCCGATCCTCACGTTCGGGAAGCTTGATGACGCCATCGCGATCGTGAACAGGCTGCCGCGCCCGCTGGCCATCTATTATTTTTCAAAGAGCGCCGGGAAGCAGAAGAGGGTCCTCGCGGAAACATCATCGGGCGGGGGCTGCATCAACGATACGGTATCCCACGTGGGAAGCCAGGAACTGCCCTTCGGCGGCATCGGCGACAGCGGCATGGGCCGGTATCACGGTAAATCCGGGTTCGAGACCTTCTCTCACCAGCGCGGCATCCTCACCCGGGCGAACAGCTTCGACATGAAGCTTCGCTATCCGCCGTATAACAGGAAGGTGAGGCTGCTCAAGTTCCTGTTCAGGATAATCGGGTAAGGCGGCCCCGTTTTCTTCTGAATCCGGCAGCGTTAAAGCCATAGCACCGGGGGGAGGGTTCCATGGCTTTTATCAACTGGGTCGTTATCGCGGTCTACATCCTCGCCGTAATCGGCATCATGCTCCTTGCGTGGTTCATCGCCATTGTCATTTTTTGCGCCGCCGCGGAGTTTATGGTGAACCGATACCCGGTGCCGTAGCCGTTCTGATTCTGCTGGTACCGATAACAATCGGTCAATAACTTGCTCTGAACCCCCAAATAACCGATAACTATCGGGGCCTGTTACCGATAACTATCCCGCTGAGGGCCTGTTTCCCTTCTTCCAGGATTGTGGTTACGGTGAAGAACTCGCTGCGCGGGAGCTTTTCCGCCACTTCAACCGGCGCGTAGTATTCATTGAAGCCGGTAGTGAGGCCGCGGCTTGACCGCTCGCTCAGGAATACCGATTCCCGCCCGCTGAACCGCCCGTAATAGCGCCGCTTCAGCAACATGGAGAGCTCGAGTACCCGGTGACTCCGCTCGGTTTTTACCGCTTCCGGAACAGTGTCGTCCATGACGGCGGCCTTCGTTCCGGGCCGCGGCGAGTAGCGGAAGGTGTGGACGTGGGAAAACCCGGTTTCTTCGATGAGGCCGAGGGTGTCGAGAAAATCCTCTTCGGTCTCGCCGGGGAACCCGACTATGACGTCCGTGGTGAAATTGAAGTCAGGTACGGCGTCCCTGATACGGGCGGCCAGCGAGAGATACTCTTTCCGCGTGTAGGGGCGGTTCATCCGCGCGAGGACCCTGTCGCTGCCGCTCTGCAGGGAGAGGTGCAGGTGCTTCACCATTTTCTCGTGGTGAAAAAGCCCGATGAGTTCCGGGGTGACGTAGACCGGCATGAGGGAGGTGAGGTGGACGCGGAAGCGTCCCTCGACCCGCAGGAGGAGCCTGACGAGACCTTCCAGGCCCAACCCTTCGTCGCGGTATTTTCCTATCATCACCCCGGTGAGGATGATTTCCCGGAACCCTGCCCCGATAATCTCCCTGAATTCCTCGACGATCTGCCCCGATCGTTTGCTCTGGGGCGCGCCCCGCACAATGGGCACGATGCAGTAGGAGCAGAAGTTGTCGCAGCCGTCCTGGATTTTAAGGTTCACGCGGCTGGTGGAGGACTTGCGGGGGGCCGTGAAGCGGAAGCGCGCATCCGGCTGCGGCGCAAGCCCTTCAAAGAGGCCCCAGTCCCCGACGAGGTCCGGGATCATGAACTTGTAGTCATTGGGGAGGTAGAATACATTCCCCTCCCGGGCGGGTGCATCGGCGATGCACCCGGTCACGATGACCTTCGCCCCGGGACGCTCCAGGACGGCTTCCGCCGCGCGATGGACGAGGCGACGGCTTTTACCCTCGCTCCGGAGGGTGACCGCGCAGGAGTTGATGATGAACACGTCCGCGTCATCTCCCCGGGTGAGTTCATGGCCCATGTCCTGGAGCGCGGTCGAGACCGACTGGATCTCGGACTGGTTCAGGCGGCAGCCGAGTGATGATATCTTGATTTTCATCGGGTTATTCCATGGAGTGTTCAATTAATGAAAGATCAATGGAACAGTACAAGTATTTTTTTGTCACGGTGTGCTGCATCGGACGCATTACCATGATCGGCCGGCAATAATATATTTGACGGGCGTGGATATCGATGGTAGGATGCTTCAATCATTCAAGGGGCTGACTGTCATGAATCGAATCGCACCAGTGATCCTGATCTGCGCCTCATTACCGGGCCTTCTCCGGTGCGCCACCATCACGTACCATGAAAAACTGGGGGATCGCGGCAGGGAAGTGCGGGAATTCGAGAATATTGATTCCGGTGAAAAGGCATACCAGGGGACCGCTGAAGAAAGATCCGTTATTAATGGCAGGACCTATTATCACCTCCAGTTTGAAGGGCCCCTTGCGGGTAACGGTCGGTACCTTGACATCTTTGTCCCCCATGAGTATAATGGAAAGCTCGTCATCACTGAGTCTGACAAAAAGCTGGCGGGCGAGAAAAAAGCCTTTCTCCTGGTGGAGCGCTCCTGCTGCAGCGAAGGATACAAAGATGTGTTCGAGCGATATAATGTAACCGCGATCCCGGGACCCGTGCAGGATATAAAGAGGATATTTCATGCCGATGTCACGGCGAAAGATTCCCCGGTTGTTTTTATCAAGCTTTCCTTCACGAACGTGAAGAAATTTTACGCGCACCATGTCATCTGGGAGCTGAAAGGGGCAGGCGCTGTCGCGTCAGGGGGATTTCATATGGAACAGCCCTATTCAATGATCGGTGTCAGGTGGAAACAGCGTAATCCCGCTGTCATCGGCCTGATCAAGGTGGGATATATCGCGCCGGTCATAGCTGATATCATATCCTCCCCCGTACAGCTCATCGGCGTCATCATCTATTTCGCCATGGGCGGCGCGGTGAAATAGGCGCCGGTTCCGGCGTCATGACACTGAAAAAAACCCCATCGGTATTTTAATTGATTTTATTGCATTGTATGCGGCAATCAAACTGAATTTAACTGGAGAGTGCATGCCATGACACCGGTAAGGATAATATCCCGCGATCAGGCCCTGAGCGCCATTGAATGCGGTGAATTCGGGAGCGATGTGGCCGCGTCGAACCGGAAGGTTGCGGTGCTCATGACGCAGGACTGGTGTCCCCAGTGGGCGGCCATGAGGAAATGGTTCTATTCTCTGGAGGCGGATTGCGACCTGTATGAGCTGATATATAACCAGGTGGATTACTTTAATGAATTCAGGAACTTCAAGGAAAAGAAGTGGAAAAACGGCCATATTCCCTATGTCCGCTATTACAGCGGCGGGAACCTGGTTGCCGAGTCGAATTATGTTTCTCGCGAAGAGTTTCTGAAGAACCTGGGGTTCTAATGCCGGATCCTGAATGTGAAACCCGTTAAAACTTGAACGAAGGGAGCAGCTTGAGTGCTTCCTCGGCCTTCCCCTCGATTTTCAGCTTCCCCTGGATGAACGCCATCTGCACTTTTTTCTTTTTAAGAAGGATCGACGCCCAGGTGCCGGCGGGAGCCGCCATGACACATACCGGATTATCAGGGATGGACCCCTCGGTTACTTTCGCGGTTCCGTTCTTTATGATCAGGGTATAGCGCGTTTCGGGCAGGCCGCCGTCCGGGAGCAGCCGGATACCAATGGCTGTTTCCCATCCTTTGACGGCGTCAGGGTCGTATCTCTCCGGGAGGGCCAGTATCAGGCCCCCCGCCTGGGACGCATACCGGGATTCTCCGCCGCCGAAACCCAGGCGCTCGAAGATCCCCTTCCGGCGGATCTTTGACCTGAGATCCTTGTTAATCATGCGGCGGGTATACCGGCCGGGGAAACGGGTATCGAGCTCTTCGATGTATACCTCGCGGCGCAACCGGTTCGATTTCTGGATTGCCAGGGAAAATTTCAGTATTTCCCTTCCTTCCTCAGCCGATAGGCTCGGCGCTTCCTTTCCGGCAATCGCTCCGATGAAATTGCGCGTCGATCCCCGGAACCCGTCCAGCCAGTCATCGTCGCGTACCGGGATCTCTTTCCATTTTCCGTTGAAATAACTGATCGCGGGTCCGCAGTTGATATTCCCGGTGCAGCGGTTGATCACGATGATCCCCCTTGTCCCGGTGATTTCTATCCATTCATCGTTGGCATAATAGCGGGATGGAACCTTCAGCTCCGGTTCATGGCAGTATTCGCACATCCCGAAGGCCGTCGTGTCCCGGTACTTCCACATGATCGCGGCCGGGCTGTCAACGATGCCGTCCAGGGAGTCAATCCATGCCATTACGCGCTCGGCGTTGCCCATGAGAAACCAGGCCGTCGTCCAGAGGTGATGGCCATGGTCGAAGGTCTGGAGCCCCCTGCCTTCCTGTCCCTCGCGCACCCGCCATTCCCATGACGACGGGGGTACGGGCCATCCCCCGGTTCCGCTGATGAGCTTGATGCGGATGTTGGTAGGCGTCCCGATTTTGCCTTCCAGGATCATTTTTTTTGCGGCCACGATCGGGGGGTAAAAAACGTAGTTATCCGATATCTTGAGCACTTTTCCCGCGGAGCGCGCCGCCCGGATCATCCGGTCGGCGCTTTCCAGGGTGTTGGCCATCGGCTTCTGTACGGCAACATGCTTGCCGGCCCTGAGCGCCTGTACGGCCATTTCCTCGTGGAGCATTGTCGGGGTGAGTATTTCAACCGCGTCGATGTCCGGGTCGTTGAGCATGTCTTCAAAGCGCGTGTAATGTTTTTCAACGCGCCATTCCCGTTTCCTGCGAAGGGCCGTTTTCTCATCGGTGTCGCATACCGCGTGGAGAACGGCATCGTGATTCTTTATGTAGCCGGGAAAATGGACATCGGCGATCCTTCCCGCCCCGGCGAAACCGACCCGTATTCTCTTCATGGCGTGACTCCTGTCATATCGTAGTATCAATCCCCTTACAGGCCGATGCGGTGATGTTCGGCCTGCACGCGTCCGCACCAGTTGCCGACGTTCCAGTCGCCGAAGACGCCCATGCCCGAAAGCTCGTGGGGCCCCGAATACACCGGCACGTGGACCACCGAGAGGCCCCGGTGCGAAGTCGCTTCAGCGAGGGCCCTGCGGAGATCGGCGGCGGTGTCGCCGCCGTACATGCCCCGCACCCCGGCGACGGCGTTCGCCATGGCTACGTAGTCAACGGCCACCCCGTCACTGGTGCGGTATTCGCTCCCGTACTGGGCATTCTGGAGACCGCTGATGGCCGCCATCCGGCGGTTGTCGAATATCACGATGCAGCCGCGGGCCCCATGCTCCGTCGCGTCGATGAGTATCTGCGGGTTCATCATGAAGCTGCCGTCTCCGCAGAAGGCGACGGGATAGACGTCGCAGAGCGCCGACAGGAAGACCGCCGAGGACGCGAACCCCATGTAGGAGGAACCGGTATCGGTCATGGTCATTCCCTCGCGTTCGTCCTCGACGATCTGGAATCCGTTCGCCTGGACGTCCCCGGCATCGAAAATTTTAAGGGCCCCGATCGCGTCCGCGTGCTCGCACACGGTCCTGATGGCCACCGGCTGGGTGAGAATCTCTTTTTTCCAGGCTTCGTCGTACAGGGGCGGGCATTCGTACCTGGCTTTCTTGAATCGCTCCCACTCGTCGCGTTTTAAGGCAAGGGCACGGGCCCATTCAGATGAGGCGTCGCGCGGATGGAGACCCCGGCCCTTCAGGTCCTCAATCCAGCGGCGCAGGTTCGTCCGCGCGTCACCGATGACGGCGACCGACCTGTTATAGTGGACCGCGTGGAGCGGCTCGATGTTGAAGTTGACAATGGCCCGCGCGTTTTTCCATGCCGTGCCGGACGAGTCCCACTGGCACACGGCGCGCGCCCCGACGACGACCGCCAGATCAGCTTCGTTCATCGCGTAGTTGCCCGCGAGGGATCCCTTGGAGCCTCCGACCGTCATGTAGCGGGGTTCGGAGGAGGGGACGATGCCGCTCGCGTTGGGGCCGGCCACGATGGCCGCGTCGAGGAGGCGGGCCAGCTCAAGGATTTCCGCGCCGCAGCCCCGCGCTCCCTGGCCGATCTTGATGGTAACGCGCCGCGCCGATCCCGCGAGGTCCCAGGCACGCTGGAACACCGTTTCGTCCGCGCATGCCAGCAGCTGCGGGACGGGGGCCTCCGGGAGTTCGAGGAGGTTAAAATTATTCATGACTGCGGGCTGGACGTTCATCGGCGCGAGGAGGAAAAAGGGACGGCCGAAACCCGTGTTCCCGACAGCGGCCGCGCCCCTGCGGAGGGCGGCGACCACGCTCCAGGGCTCGAAGAGGGAATAGGCGTCGCCCATGACGCCGCAGAGCCTGAGGAAGAGCCCCTGCTCCTCCCGGGGAATCTGCTGCATGTTGAAGCCCTCCCCCTGTGTCGTCTCGTCCCCGTAGATATGATACACTCCGGCGCCGTTCGAAGCGGCGCAGAGGGAGCCGGCAAAGGCGTGGAGGGCTCCTGGTCCGATAGAGGTGATGACTGCCGCGGTTTCGCCGGTGCGCAGTTTCAGCGCCGTTGCCGCGTGGGAGGCCGCTGTTTCGTGCCGGAAATTATAGGTGCGCACGGCACCTTCCGCCTCGTATACGCGGAGCGCCTCGGCGATGTCGGTGCTCCCGTGGCCGAATATGGCGCAGTACCGGGTGACGCCCTGGCGGTGGAGGCCGAGAACGATCGCCTCCGACACGCTGATGTCCGCGAACTGGCTGGTGGCGCCGGCCTTCACGGCGGCGTCTATCGTGCCATAACGGGCGAGGGCGCGGGCGCGTTCGATGCGTGCGGATATGTCCATGGCTCCTCCTTACCGTAACCTTCCCGTGATGGCGTCCCTGAGTGCGGGATCGTCAAGGCTCCCGGTATCAATCAGATCGAGGACCCCGGGAAAATCCAGCACCGGGCGTATGACCGCTTCGTCAATACCGGCCACGATTTCCGGAAAGGGCCGGTGGGCTGCCTTAGACACTTCCGCCAGGAGGGCCCGGCTCTTTTTCTGGGATTCCCTCCGCTGCGCCGGGTATCCTGATCCGGATTCGACGCTGAAGAGGCGGTCAAAGATAAACCTGAGATTCACGTCCCCGGCCCACCCGTATCCGTACAGAAGGGGGAGGGATACGCAGTTGCCCCCGTTGATCTGGGTGAAGAGCCATGCCTCCGGCCCGCTCGAAACCAGGCCGCAGAAAACCTTTGGATACTGGGAGGCCGATATCATGAATCCCTCTCCGGTGCCGCAGCCGCCCACGATGAGGTCGACCCGGCCGGCATTAAGGAGCAGGGCGGCCAGGAAACCGGTGTTAATATACGTCAGCTCCGGCTTCTGATCCGGTGATCTCATGCCGGCGTTGATTATGCTGTGCCCCCGCCCTTCCAGGGCCGCCACGATTGCTGGGTTTTGCGCCACGGCGCTGATCTCGTTTACGATTCCGATGTTCATGACTGTAGTTCCTTGCTGTATAATTTAGCGCTTCAAGCCGAGGATGGCCCGCGCTTCCTCCGGTGTCGCGATATCGCGCCCTACCTCCCTCGATATGTTCACAAGCCTTTCGACGAACTGCGCGTTGCCCGACGCTGGCTCTCCCTTGCGGAAATACACGTTATCCTCGAGACCGACCCGGGCGTGCCCGCCGGTCAGGATGGCCATCACGTTCATCCCCATCTGCCACCGGCCGATCCCGGTGACGTTGAATACCGACCCTTCCGGCAGATGCCCGATCATGGTGATCAGATTCTTCGGCGTTCCCTGGTATCCGCCCATCCCGTCGACGCCCATGACGCAGTTGACGTAGTAGGGCTTTTTTAGCAAATTCTTCGCGATGAGGTTTTCGACTTCACCGAACATGGACGGGTTGTATACCTCCATCTCGGGCTTGATGCCGCGTTTGAGCATCTCCCCGGCAAAGGCCTCGATCTCGGACCTGTGATTCATGAATTGCAGCTCGGTCTTTTCTTTTCCGGTGAAGAACACGATTGACCCCATGTTGAGCGATCCCATTTCGGGGGCCGCGTCCAGGCTGGAGAGGCGCTGCCGTAT
This sequence comes from uncultured Leptospirales bacterium, assembly GCA_964654045.1. Lineage (GTDB taxonomy): Bacteria > Spirochaetota > UBA4802 > UBA4802 > UBA5550 > RBG-16-49-21. Next base: position 9,883 of record CAZZHU010000022.1, on the reverse strand, counting down.
GGGGATGCCGGGTCCCCCGGTCGTGTTCTGTATGACGACGGGGCACCGCGCCCGGATGCCGCTGTTTATCTCCGTGAATATCGCCGGGTCGCCCACGCCTTTTCCCTGCCGGTCGCGGGCATGCAGGTGCACGATGGCCGCGCCGGCGTTATAGCAGTCAACGGCGTCGCGGATTATCTCATCGGGCTGTTCGGGAAGGGCGGGGTTGGCCTCCTTTCCGTGTATGCCACCGGTCAGGGCGGCGGTGATTATCAGTTTTTCCATGGCTCAGTCTATCCCCCTGGATTTTTTTACGGCCCCCCAGCGCACCAGGGCCCGGGCCGCCGCCACCCATTCGTTCACGGTATCGTAGAGGGGGACGCCCGCCCTGTTGAGGCGTCCGCGCATCAGCTCCGTGTAGGGGCCGCCGGCGGCGCAGCATACGATCGGCTTGGCGCGCGCGGAGCTCAGGGAGGCCAGGATGTCCACGATGCTTTCATCGAGGGGTGAATTCTGGAAAACGAAAAACGGCATGATGATATCGACGCGGTCGTCGCCCGCCAGGGTTTCGATTACGAATTGGTAATCGGCCGCGGTGGCCGAGCCGGTAACGTCAACGGGATTCTCGACCAGGTAAAAGAAGCTGAAGCGTCGGCGCATCCGTTCCACCGAGGCGCGCGAGAGCTTCACCAGTTCAATGCCCCGGTCGGGGAACTGGTCGATGGCGTTCACCATCGGTCCCGCGCCGTTTGACACGAGGGCCGCCCGGTTGCCGCGCGCCGGGGGCTGGAGCGCCAGGGACTCGCACGCGGCGAAGCATTCATGGAAGCTGTCGGTCAGGACCGCCCCGGCCGCGTCGATGGCTCCCCGGTAGACAGGGTAGGTGCCGCCGTAGGCCCCGGTATGCGAGACCGATGCCTTCGCAGACACCGGGTTCCTCCCGGTCTTGAACACGACGACCGGTTTTCCCCTGGAAACGGATGCCCTTACGGCGTCGAGGAATTTTCCCCCGTCGGACAGCCCCTCGATGTAGCTGCCGATCACCGCCGTGTCCGGGTCCTCCGCGAGGAAGGACACGAGGTCCCCCTCGTCGACGTCGGCGCGGTTTCCGTAGCTCACCATCTTGGCAACGCCGGTGCGGCACGCGCGTTCGAGGAAGGCGCAGCCCCAGGTCCCGCTCTGGGTTATGAAGCTCACGGAGCCCCGCGGCGGGCGCTCCAGTCTCTCCTTCGGGTAAAAGAAAGAATCAAAGCGGCTCGCGCCGTCGAAGCACCCGATACAGTTGGGGCCGATTATTCTCACGTCATGTTCGCGGGCCAGGGAGCGGATTTCATTTTCGAGCTTCGCCCTGCCGCCTCCCAGTTCCCTGCCGCCTCCGGATATGACGATGGCGTTATGGCAGTCCAGGGCTGCCATGGCGCGGATGATATCAGGGAGCATGGCGAGATCGACGATGACAATGACCAGGTCCGGCGTCACGGGGAGCGTGTCAAGGGACGGATAGCATTTCATCCCCATTATTTCCCGCGCATTGGGGTTCACGGGGTATATCGTCCTGCCGCCGGCGGATGCCAGTGAATCGAGGATGATGTTGCCGATCTTTCCCGGTGTCGCCGACGCCCCCAGGACGGCCACGCTCTTCGGGGTGAAAAAATTAGCCAGGTGACCGGTCTTCGCCTGTTCCACTCCATGACACCGCTGGTCGCGGCCGCGGCGGAGGATCATTTTTGCATCCACAACGGTACAGCCGTCCGGACGCGCAATGACCGGGTTGAAGTCGACCGATTCGTACCACGGGGCGGCGTCCGCGCCGAAACGGCCGATGGCGCTGATTGTCCCGACAAGAGATTTCATGTTAACCCCTTCTGATCCCCTGAATCCAGCCAGCAGGGGGCGCGCCGTGAGTTCATCAAGCATGGCGGTGATGTCATTCCTTGATACGGGGAGGGGGCGGAATGAAACATCCCTGAAGAGGTCGGTGTAAACACCTCCCAGTCCGATCATCATGACCGGGCCGAAGGTCGCATCATGCTGGAGGCCGACGATGATTTCCACACCGGGAGGGCACTGTTCCTCCACCAGTATCCCGGCGTATCCCGGGACCCTTTTCTTTTTGAAAGCTGAGTCCATTCTTACGAATTCCGATTTCAGCCGGGCCGTGCTGTCAACGCCGAGGCGGACACCGTCCAACTCGGTCTTGTGAAGCACCCTGTCCGAAACCAGTTTCATGACATAGGGAGGCCGCGCGGTTCCGCCGAAACGAGCTGCCTCCGCCGGGGACACGCACATGCGTCCGACGGGGACCGGTATACCGTAACGGACGAGGGTATCTTTCATCACGTGCTCCGGCACTGCAATGCTGCCGGCCGACAGGAACTCCCGGCAGCGTTTTTCAAGGGTCTCCCTGGCGCTTTTATTCATTGCCGGTACCTTTTTTACTTTGCGCGGCTTCCATGTTCTGCCTGATATAATCGGTTGAAATGGCCGGGACGAAAACGCATGCTATCTGCAGGGGCTCGGGACCGGTATTCATGGTCTTATGCTCAACCCCGGGGGGGGCGTAGATCGCGACGCCCGGTTTCAGATCGTGCTCGACGCCGTCGAGCCAGGCCTTCCCTTTACCTGACATGAATATCATCAGCTCGCCCGCGCCGGTATGGGCATGAAAATCGGTGCAACCCCCGTGGGGCGCCAGAGTAGATAGAAGAAAAGTGAAGTCCTTAACGGACGGATCCATATCAGGAGAAAGGAGGAATTTTATTTCCCTTTCAAAGGGCTTATCTATTTTTGATCCAATGATCGCGGAAAAATCGACAAAGGGCATAGTGGCCTCCCCTTGGGTTTTGATTGTATGTATAATATACAATATTATTGTATAATTTGCAATAAATTAATTGATTTTTTTTAGAAATTTTATACTATGGTATATATAGAATGATATTCACTTGATCCAATAAAGAATCCTGATTGTAACAAGAGACGCACCATGACAAAAAAAACGATACAATCCCTTGACCGGGGGCTGAAGATTTTAACCATTCTTGGCTCATCCGATGAGCCTCTGTCTCTCAACGATATAGCAGGGCATTTCACCATCGACCGCTCATCGGTATTCAGGCTGATAGCAACCCTTTCAAAGAATCACTTTGTTCACCAGGACGGTGAATCCAAAAAATATACTCTCGGGTTCAGGTTCATGGAACTTGCCGGCTCCTTCAACGAGCAGAAGAAAATTGAAAGCATCATCAGGCCCATCATATCCCGCATGTGCGCTTCCACGAAACAGAACACCCACCTGGCCATTCTCGACGGCGGGGATGTCGTGTTCATCGCGGTGGAGCAGCCGCGTGAAAGCATCAGCGTCAACATCGCGGTGGGAACGCGTGAGCCGGCGGCATCCACCGCCCTAGGCAAGGCTATTCTGTCCTTCAGCGGTTCCGGGAGCCTGTCAGCTCTTCTTGATTCGGCCGATTTCACCCGATACACGGACCGGACAATCGCCTCGAAGGAGGCGCTCCTCGGTGAGCTCGCCAGGGCCAGGCAGGAGCGGGTCGCCTATGACCGGGAGGAATACAAGCCGGGCATCGTATGCATTGCGGCTCCCATCATCAATTACCGCGGTGAAGCCATGTATTCGATCGGCATATCGGGGCCCTCAGGTATGATGATGCCCCGCTTCGATGAATTTGCCGGCGTCGTCCGGGACGCGGGGGTCGAAGCGTCCCGGAAATACGGGTTTACCGGCGGCACTGAATAATCATGGTGCCGGAAGAGAGGGTCATTCCGGCTGATCCGCCTGCACCAGGGCATTCACCCCGGCGATTGTTTCGATTGAGTATTTCGGTTCACGCTCAAAGGTGAGGAGACCGTTCCGCTCCTGTTCCACGTCATAGGCCTGTGTCAGGCAATAGCCGGCGATCTTCGGATACCCTTTCATGATGCGGACGTTATCGGCGAAGCATTCCAGTATGCCCTTGCCGGTCCTGTAATAGCCGGCGCCACCGAATTCGCTCACCATGAAGGGCTCAAAGCCGCGGAAGGTCCCGCCGGCAAGATAGGGTTTGCGTGCAATCCTGTGCGTCAGTATAAGGTAGGCGATGGCGCGCGGGATCTTGAAGAAGCGCATCGTCATTGAGCGCGGATTCCCCAGGTTCTCATAGAGCCTGCGGACCTTCGCGTCGTCCGCCAGGTAATGATGGATATCGGCGATATCGGTCGTGACGTGGTCATACCCGGAATTATCCACGACCAGGAGATCGGGATAGCGCTCCCTGACGCGGCCGTACAGGTCGCGGATATATTTTTTTCTCCTGCCGCTCCAGAGGAGGTCCGCGATGCCCCAGGTCTCGTTGAAGAGGACCACCGCCATGGCCGCGGCGCGGCCGCTGTCCCGCGCGAGCGTATCCCACAGCTCATCCTCAAAGCGTTTCTCATCCACCAGGCTGAAGAGGAAGGGCGAGGGCATTTCGATCCAGACCAGGAGGCCGTGGCGGTCGCACAGGTGCAGGAAGCGCGGGTCCTCGATCTTCTGGTGGATCCTGATGCCGTTGAACCCCATCCGTTTGATGAGGAGAATGTCGCGCTCGTAACCCGCTGCGCCGTCCATGGGCGTATAATGCCCTCCCGGATAGTAGCCCTGCACCAGGAGCATCTTCAGATAGAGCGGGTTGCCGTTCAGGCAGAAGCCGCCGTTTTTTGCTTCGAGAAGCCGCAGGCCCGCGTGCGTAACGATGCGGTCGCTCACTCCATCCGTGTCATGGAGCGACGCGGTCACCGTGTAGAGAAAGGGGTCATCGATCGACCAGAGGCGGGGATTATTTATTTTCAGCGTCGTGTTTACCGTCAGGGCCGGATCTGCGATGTCTTCCTGCGTGATGATGTTGCCGTCCGGACCGGTAACCTGAATAATCAGCCTCTCCCCCCCGTCGATGTTCAACGAGATCGAGATGGCGTCCATGTCCGTGGATATCCTTGCGTCTCCGATGCGGGAACTTCCGGTGCCGTAAATATGGACCGGCTGCCAGATGCCGCTCACCGGGGTGTAGAAAATCGGGCTCAGCTTCTTCCGCAGGTATTGTTTGCCCCGCAGTGTGCGGCGGGACCGGGGGTCATTGACCTTCACGACGAGGCGATTGTTATCGGTAAGATGCTCCGTGATTTCAAAGGTGAAGGGCGTATAACCTCCCCGGTGCGAGCCGAGGAGAGTTCCGTTCAACCAGACAGCGGCTTCATAGTCCACGGCGCCGAAATTGAGGAAAAAGCGTTTCCCCCGGGGGAGGCTGGCGCGCGTGAAGCTCTTCGCGTACCAGGAAACAGGCGGCGGGTTTTTTATGCCGATGCCGCTCGCTTCGCTTTCAATGCAGAAGGGCACCGTGATGGTCCGGTCAAGGGATCGAGCGATATTTTCTTTTGAGCGGCCCGGATCATCGGTGCCGAATTCAAACTCCCAGATCCCGTCAAGGGAAAGCCATTCGTCCCGTCTCATGTCGGGCCATGGATAATTTCTATCGTTCATGACCGGTATCCTCCCGCACCCACACCTGCATTTTTGACGGCCCCCGGTTCGCCCAGCAAAAGTAGGGGATGAAGGTTAGTGTCTGCCCCGCCGGATTAGCGCCTTCCAGGAGCCAGGTCCCGCCGAAGTGTGAATCGGAATAACGCTGTTTTACGGCCATGCCTGTATTAAGGATTGCTCCCGGCATAGAAATGGCAGTGTTGTCTGTGCTTTCAAGGCAGTAGACCAGGGGCCCCCGCGACAGGGCGACCTTCCCGCTGTTCGCGCGTACTCGCCGGTGGGAACGGTGAAATACGATGTTCATGGGAAAGATGATTTCGATACGGGTATCCTCATCCCATCTTCTCGTAAAGGAAGCATGGTATGACCGGTAGGGGGAGTATCCCGACGCGGTAGCGATTTCAGGGAGGGAAGGGATTTCGAATTCAACCGGGCTGCCATTAATGGAAATGGAAGGATTTCCGGACCAGCCCGGGACGCGCACGTGCAGGGTGAACCCGCCGGGTTTTTCAAGATGCATGTGGATGGTGGCGCGGCCGTCCCAGGGAAATCCGGAATCCATGGTGATCTGCGCCGCTGCCGGGGACCCGTCCCCTGTCCCGATTTCCGCGCTTCCGCTGATGAACTGATTGATATAAATGCCGTTTTCTTCCGTTATATAGATATGCCGCCCCAGGGCCGCCCAGGTGCGGGATACGTTGCTGGGACAGCAGGCGGTCGCGTACCAGGGCCTGCGCGTCTGTCCCTCCGACTCCAGGGGATTGCGATACAGGTAGGACCGGCCGTCCAGGGCTATGCCCGCGGAGGCGGCGTTGTACAGCTGCCATTCGATGAGGTCGGCGTAGCGGGCCTCGCCGGTGGCCAGGAGCATTTCCCGGTTCCAGAATATGTTTGCCAGGGCCGCGCAGGTTTCGCAGTAGGCGTAACGGTTGTCAAGTTCGTAATCCCTGCCGAAGCCCTCGATGACGGGGAGTGATCCGATTCCGCCGGTGACATACATGCGGCGCTGGACCATGCGGTCCCATGCCTTGATAAGTGTATCCAGCAGCGACCGGTCGCCGGTTTCACGGTACAGCATCGCCATGGCAGTGGCAAGATATCCCCATCGGACAGCATGTCCTTCGGGAACGCGCTGTTTCCTGATGGGGCGATGCTGCTGGAAGAACCTGCCGCCGAGGAAAGACCAGTTGGCCCGCAGCTTCAGGAACGGAGGCTCCTTCGCGGTGAGGTTTTCCGTGAAGTCGAATCCTGTCTGCGCTGATATTCCGCCGGTGATTTCTTTTTCCTGTTTCCGGATGATGCCCGCCCGCCGTGACTGGCTCAGGAACTGCCCTATCAGCCGCAGGCCGAAGAACCGAATTCTGCCGCGCTGCTCCAGGAAATGCCGCGCCGTTTCAAGATACCTGCCGTCACCCGTGGCGCGGAAGAGGCGGATCAGGGCGATTTCAATTTCTTCATGTCCGGGCGTCATGACCGGTGCGGCGCCGGTAAAGTCACGGACCACAAGGTCCGCGGCCTTCCGGGCTATTTCCAGAAGGTCGTTCCTTCCTGTGGCTTTGCTGAGGGCGATACCGGCCTCGATCAGGTGGCCGTGCGTGTACAGTTCATGCTCGATCTGCAGGTTTTTCCACCGGTCGCCGGGGAAATGGAATTGATTGTAGGTGAAGAGATAGCCGTCATCCGTCTGCGCGCGGCGGACTATATCGATATATTCATCCAGGAGTTTCGCGAGATTGTCATGAGTGCCCGCGGCCAGGGCAACGGCGGCTGCTTCGGCCCATTTGTGCACGTCGGAGTCATTGTAAAAAAAACCTTTCCGGAAACCTTTTTTCATCCCGGCAACAATGCGGAAATTGTCAACGCTGCCCGTCTGTCCCAGCTGGTCCCACTGGTAGAATAAGGCGTTGTCCCGGTTCATGGCGCAACGGCCGCCCCAGAATCCGCCGCTGACTTTCACCCTCGTAAGGGGCGGTTCGTAGAAGCGTATACTTGGCGAAGTTGTGGTCGGCATAGGCTTTTCCTTGCATAAGGAGTAGCAGATTAGTGGAATTTTTTCAAGTATTTTAATTAACGGATCTGCTTTTCGACGGCGGGCGAGTAGCCCCAGATTAGTTTCCAGCATTTAATATCATCTATTAATTCTCTTATCATCGTATAGTTTCTATGCAGATAGTTATCGGTAACATGAATTTTTATTAATTGTTTTAAATACTTTCTAACAGCATAAGCAAGTATTAATGAAACGGACATTTTTAAAAGCTTCCGGAGATCCAGAAAGAATTCATACTCATCCGGCCTTAACTGTATGTGAAACCTGTGCCATTCCCCGGACCGACTTTTCTCCTGATACCGAACCATCTTTCCTAAAAAGAATGGATTTAGCGTATCATCCATAACTTTATTCAACAGAAGAATAATCATTTCAGAACGAGTGATGCATTTTATTTGTGCGCTTCGCGTGATTTGTTTTAAAATATCAGTATCCAAATTAAGCGTCGTCTCCATTTGTATATTCCACCCTTTGTTTTTTATTCTTAAAAGATGTACGAATACAAGTATTGATTATTAAAAAATTATTACATTTGTTTCAGATTAATTTATTGCCGCTAAATCCGGCAGGTGCATGATCATTATTTTCATTTCTCCGGCTGAAATGTATTGCAATTTTAATCAGCGGATGATACTGTGTTATGACGTGATTGATCTTGCAGCTTTAGCTGATGGAGGAACATGATGGTGAAAACAGGACTTACAATGAAAAGTAAGCTGGGATTCGGTGTCTGCGACCTGGGGGGAAATCTTTTCTTCACGGCCATCGGCCTGTGGCTCATGATCTATCTGACTGATACCGTTGGTATCGCTGCCGGATTTGCCGGCATCGTGGTGGCAATCGGTAAGATATGGGATGCGATAACTGACCCAATTACGGGTTTCCTCTCTGACCGGACTAAGACCCGCTGGGGCCGGCGGCGTCCCTGGATGCTTTTCGGATCATTTCCTCTTTTTGTAACGATGATGATCATGTTTACCAATCCCGGATTCGATAGCCAGGTCGCGCTGTTTGCATGGGGGGTCCTCGCATTTTGCGCCCTCAATACTGCGTATACGGCGGTTAATATACCCTATAATTCTCTCACGCCTGAGCTCACGCAGGATTACCATGAGCGAACTGTCCTTAATGGATACCGCTTCGGCTTCGCCGTTGTGGGAACGCTGCTTGGGGCCGGTATGGCGCTTCCCATAGTGGGTCTCTTCAAGACAAAGAGCGCCGGGTTTTCGGCCATGGGTGCCATATTCGGCGCCGTCATGCTGATCACCGCCTTAATTACATTTTTTTCCGTCAGGGAGCCGGCGACCGAGCGTCAACCGCTCACAAAAGGTTTTTTTGAGACCTACCGGAAGGTTTTCAGGAACAAGCCCTATCTGCTTATACTTGGCGTATATGCCTTGCACGTGACAGCCCTCACCGTTGTCATGAGCGTGGCCGCATATTACTTCAAGTATATCCATAACAATGAACAGATGACAACGACGGCGATGCTGTTGCTCCTGGTCACCGCTTTCGTATTCATACCGGTCAGTGTAATTGTGTCAAAGAAGATCGGGAAAAAAATCGTCTATGGCGCGGGTTTGTTGATAATCGCAGTGAACCTCATGGTGCTGTTTTTCCTGGGGCACCTGTATCCTATCGAGTATTCCCTCGCCGTGATGTTAACAACCGGTATCGGTTTTGGATTCACCTATGTCATGCCCTATGCAATGGTCCCTGACGCGGTTGAATATGATTATCTGTTGTCGGGGGAACGCACCGAGGGCGCTTTCTACGGAATCTGGACCTTCGGCATCAAGATTGGCCAGGCCATAGCCCTGGCCATCACCGGGACCGTCCTCTCCCTTGTCGGGTATGTCCCGGACGTGGCGCAGACCATGGAGTCGCAACTGGGAATCCGTCTCCTGCTGGGGCCGATAGCAGCCGTAATTTTTATCCTGGGTGTTGTGGTACTCTACCTTTATCCCATCAATGAAAAGCGGTACAACGAGATCATCGCGCAGATTGCCGAGATGGAAAAAAAGAAATAACATGCCGGTGTCCCGGCTGAATTAGAATAGTCAGGAGGATGGTTCTCTATGGAAGTGTTTGCGTTGCTGATGATTATTGTCGTGCTTATTGTCGCCGCTGCTTTTGTGTTTTTCAAATGGTTCAAGAAGACGACGGTGGAAGACCTTGGACTTCATTACGGGGAGAAGATGGTCTTTGATGACGACAAGAGCAGTGTCGAGCTTCCGGCCGGTTCGGGAATGGAGCCGCTGACTGATGTGTTTGTCAGGGTGACGAATAAACGGATTATCATCGGTCTCGGCGGTAAAAGAAAACACCTGCTCAGATAT
>CAZZHU010000021.1:0-36063 GCA_964654045.1 uncultured Leptospirales bacterium | reverse complement strand
GGTGACTGGACCAGAGGATTATCTTCTGGTCCAGTTCCGGCAGCAGGAGAAGGGACCGGTCTTTCAGGTTGTTGAGATCGCCGGGCTCGCCGGCCGGGTCTTCCAGCATAAAATTTCTTCCCCGGGACTCTTCGTCGTCGATGATAATGTAGACGCCGAACCAGGTGTCCTTGAACTTGCAGGTGGGATCGAGGAAATTTGTAACGCCCGGTATCGATTCCGGCGAGAGCTTGTCATAATTCCCCACCGTGTAAATATTGAAGGCCTGTATCCGGACCTCGCCATTCGATATGCTGTCCAGCATCCTGTTGAATCTGATGATAAACGGCTTCTGATAAAGCCCTTCAGGAACCCGGGCAAATTTTACGTGGATCCCTTTTTTCTCAAGATCGACGTTCTTGAATAGCCGGGCCAGGTCGGCTGTACCGCACGACATGAACAAAGAAAGCGAAACCGCGGCTATTAATGTGATGTAACGCATATCCTCCCCGTGACCGTTTATTTGAGCCGAATCCTTGATTCCCGCTCGGTCCTGTTACGGATGGCCTTCGATAACACGGAGCGCGCGGCATATATGAGAACAAGCCTTTTTGCCCTGGTAAGGCCCGTGTATAAGATTTCCGTGGTAAGCAGCCGTTCCGGCACCATTTCGGGGAGAACAAGGAGAACGCTGCCGTATTCAGAGCCCTGGCTCTTGTGAACCGTTATGGCAAAGGAAGGCTCGAAGGGGGGCAGGGATTCCATCGGATAGAGCCGTATCCCTTCATGCCTGCTGAACGCGCCGTAATAGCGGCCTCCGCTCCCCCGCAGCATCAGGCCGACGTCTCCGTTGAAGAGCTCTCTCCCGTAGTCGTTTTTTGTTATGATCACAGGGGCCCCGGAAAAGACGGCGCTGTTTCCGGATGGATCGAGGAATCCCCCCAGCTTGTCCAGCAGATGACTGTTGATGCCCGCGGTTCCGGAAAGGCCGGACCTGACCGGCGTCAGTATGCGCCCTTCATCGAGGCGCGCCAGGATTTTTCTTAAAGGCGCCGTCACCGCCTGGTTTTCCGCGCCAAGGCTGCTCCCTGAGATTTCCTCAATCAGGGACCGGTACGAAGCGCCGTCTCCGCATGGCGATTCATAGAGGCTGACGGCCCAGGAGGAAAGGATCCGGTGAAGTCCGCGGATACCGGTATCTCCGCCTGTTCCCGGTTCAACGCGCCATACGCCATGTTCGGGAAAGGCTTCACGGGGGTTCCATTCCGGGATCTGGTCGATAATTGACGGGTCCTGCCGGTTTATTCCCTCCGCGATCCGTTTGATGCTCTCCTCCGAACGGTAGCTTTCATGGAGGATGACGACCCTGTCATCAAGGCTGTCATCTCTGCCGGTATCCTTGTGGGATCCCGTGCCCGGTGCCGGATTGATCAAATCCAGGTCGGGAAAGATATTCCGCACCGACTGTTCCATGGACACGCTGAAGGAAGAGGCGCGGTCGCCGGGGATGAGGTCGGCCAGAACGGCGCCCGCCTCAACAGAGGGAAGCTGGTTGCGGTCGCCCAGCATGACCAGGCAGGCCCCCTCATCAACCGCTTCAAAGAGCTTCCCCAGGAGGACGATATCTATCATGGAGGCTTCATCGATGATGAGGAGGTCGGCAGGCACGGGATTGTAGCGGTTATGCAGAAAATCATCCCGGGAGGGGCTGTACTGGAGGAGCCGGTGCAGGGTGGTCCCCTGGAGTGAAGTGAGGGAATCATCGCAGGCGTCCCGCTCCGCGATGGAAGCGATACCCCTCTGGATTGAATCGGTCAGCTTCTGGGCCGCGCGGCCCGTCGGCGCGGCCAGCCTGACACGGTCCGCCGGTACCCCGAGACGCGCCATGACGCGAAGAAGGGTAAGGACGATGAAGGTTTTTCCCGTTCCGGGGCCGCCGGAAATGAGCACGAAATTTTTAAAGGCCGGCAGGAGCACTCCCAGTTTCTGACCGCTGTTCAGGAGCGCCGGCGCGTCGTTGATGCATACCGGCTTTTCATGGAGCACCTGACTGACGGCTGAAGACAGGGCGGCGGTATCTATCCTGATCTTCATGTCACGACGAAGATTGACGGCAAGGGCTTCCCTGGCCGCCTTTTCCGCCGCATGGTACTTGTGAAAATAGAGATATGGCTCGCTCCCGGTTGCGTCCAGTATGAGGGGCTTGAAGGATTCGCGCGGGTCTTCGAAGAGCACCGGCGATGATTCGTCATGGACATGGATCAGCGTGGTATAATTTTTTACGCCGCCGAGAATAGACTGTATATACATCCCGGTTTTCTTCCCGGTTAGGGGGGCAAGCTTCTTCTTCAATGAGTCCGGTTCCAGCTTCAGGCATACACTTCCCTCGGCAAGGGAGGAGAACAGGGCCAGTAATATGACATGGAGGGTGATGTCAGGAGACCCGGAAAGCTTCACCAGGTCGCGGATTGTCTGATAATCGATGGTCAGCAGGTCAAGCTGTTCAACCGCCGCCCCGTAGAGTGCTTTCAGGTCAGCCGGGTCCGATTCAGACAGGACGGAGAGGTCCGATAAACGCTGCAACGATACATCATTCACGATAGTACCCGGTATGGTCAGGTGATAATCCGCCGGATACGGCGGACCATCTGATTTCTACAGGAAGATATTCATGCGTCAATATTTATTAATTTTTTCTTGCATATTTCATCTGATCGATAGTTATAATGACGGAAAGTATCCTCGGAACCGTACGGGGAAGGGAAACCGGGACACACGGGTTTTTTCTGTGAGGTTGATATGAAAACTGTCGCAATCATTGGTACCGGGCTCATGGGGACCGATATAGCCTGCGCCTCGGCAAACGCGGGCTTCGAGGTGTTGCTGTATGATAAAGACAAAGAACGGGCGATGAATGCCCTGGGCCGCCTCCACGACCGTTACCAGCGATATGCGCATACAGGGAGGATGGATAAAGTCAAGGCGGACTCGATCATGAAGCATGTTGCCGTATGCGACAGTATCGACGACAGTAAAAGCGCGATGATTGTGATCGAATGCGCCTTTGAAGATATCCAGGTAAAGCAGCAGATATTCCGCGATCTTGACCGGGTCAGCCGCGCCGACGCGGTACTGGCCTCCAACACCTCCTCCATTTCGATAACGGAAATCGCCTCCGCAACGAAACGGCCCGAGTCGGTTATCGGCATGCATTTTCTCAACCCGGCCCATGTCATGAATCTGGTCGAGATAATACCCGGCATAGCCACAACCCGGGAGACGGTGGAAACGGCAAAGACCTTCGTGAAGAAGCTGGGAAAGATCCATGTCGAGTCGAAGGATTACCCCGGGTTTTTGTTGAACCGGATGCTGGTGCCGCTGATCAATGAGGCCATGTACCTTCTGTACGAGGGGGCCGGCACCGCCGAATCAATCGACCGGGTCATGAAGGCGGGCCTCAACTTTCCCATGGGGCCTCTCGCCCTGGCCGACATGATCGGCCTTGATGTTCTCCTTGCCGTTATCGAGGAGATGCACCGGGGATATTCCGATTCAAAATACCGTCCCTGTCCGCTCCTTAAAAAATACGTGGCCGCCGGATACCTGGGAAAGAAGTCGGGAAGGGGATTTTATATTTACAACGACTGATGACTGAACGGAAAACCCAGGGTTTTTCCGGGAACTTTTTATCCTGCAGCCGGTCTATTAATAAAATCCCGCCGGTACGAGGTGCCCGATGAAAAGACTGAAACGCGCCGCTCTCACAGTGTCCCTTGCCATAATGCTGCTGCCGGTCTACGACCCGCCTTCCCGCGGCGGTTCTACCGCCGTTGATAGACAGCCGCGAAGCGAAGCATACAGGGCCCCCGCTCACTACGACGCCTATGCCGACGCATGGGGTACCGTCAGAGGATTTGACGAGAAGAGCAAGCCCCGCTCCGCCATGGAAGCGGTGGAGAAGATACTCGCCCGGGCCAAAAAAGAGCGCAATGTCCCGCAGATAGTGAAGGCCCAGGTCCACCGGGTTAAGTACATCATGGCCATTGGTGAAAAGGAACACCCTGACCTCCTTCGAATGCTTGAAAAAGAAACCGCGGCAGCCTCATTCCCGGAAAAGCAGATACTCAGGTCGATCATGGCTGAAGCGTACTGGAATTATTTTTCCGCGAACCGGTGGACCTTTTACAGCAGGACGGAGACTGCCGGGCTCAAGGAGGAGGATGTCTCGACCTGGAGCCTCGGCAGGATCATGGGACGAATCGTAGACCTCTACCGGGGATCGATGGAGGGGGCGGACGGCCTTAAACAGGTCCCCCTGGGTCTCATGGGCGATATACTGGTCAGGGGAAGCGCTCCCCGGGAATACCGGCCCACCCTGTATGATTTTCTGGCCCACCGGGCCGTTGATTTTTTCATGATAGATGAAAACCAGCTTACCAGGCCCGCCTATGACTACGAGATTGATTCCGCCGATTATTTCGGGGCGGCTGAGAGTTTCGCGGCCATGAAGGTGACCGCCAGGGACGCTTCGTCGCTGCGGTACAACGCCATGATCATTCTTCAAGAGCTCACCCGGTTCCACCTGAAAGACCTGCCGACGGAACCGGCGGCCCTGGTGGATGTTGAATTGAAGCGGCTGCGCTTCGTCCGCGACAAGTGCGTGGTCCCGGAAAAGGACACCCTCTATTTCAGCGCGCTCCAGGACCTGGAAAAAAGGTTTGGCGGCCATCCGTCGTCAGGCCTGGTTTCATACGAGATAGCCCGCTGGTACCGGGCCATGGGGCAGGAGTGGAAGGAGGGTGATCCCGGTGATCATCGATGGTCGATTAAAAAATCCGTCAGCATAGCCGGGGACGTGGCCAGGCGCTTCCCCGGATCGGAAGGGGCCCTCCTGTGCAGGCCCCTGACGGTCATTGACAAAAACCTTTCCCTCATGACGGAAAAGGTCAATGAGCCGCGCAAGCCCTTCCGGGCCCTGGTGAAGTATAGGAACCTGGCCCGCGTCTATTTCAGGACCGTCAGGCTGACGGCGGAGGAACATGAATACTTTAACACCAGTTATGACGCGGCCAGTGTTAAGCTGAATAACCTGCTGAAGATGAAGGCAATCCACGAGTGGGATGTCGCTCTTCCGGATGATGGCGATCTGCGCGACCATGCCGCGGAAGCACGGGTGCCTCCCCTGGACGAAGGATATTACGCGGTCCTGGCGGGGACGGACCGGTCATTTTCATATAGTAAAAACGCGGCGGCGTACATGACCATTGCCGTGTCAAACCTGAGTTTCACCCACCGCGTGTCGCTCAGGGAAGGGGCGATATTCTATATTTTCAACCGCGGTACCGGTGAGCCCCTCAAGAATGTAAACGCGACCATTACCGAGAGGAAGTATGATTATTCAAAAAGCCGGTATGTGACCAGTGTCGCGGCCAGGTTGGTTTCAGACAAAAATGGCCGTGTCGTCTTCCCCATGGATGCAAAGGACAGATATTACAGGACCCTGGGTATAATCCTCCAGAAAGATAAAGACCGCCTCGCCTCGGATTTTTACAGCTACGCGTACGGAGAGAGCAGTAGAAATCAATACCAGAGCTATTTTTTCACCGACCGCTCGATCTACCGTCCCGGGCAGAAAATCTATTTCAAGGGTATACTGCTGCAGCTGGATACGGACCGGCATTACAAGATCATGCCGGACAGGGAGACCACGGTGGAGCTGATCGATCACAACCGCCAGAAAGTGGGCCAGGTGAGCCTCCGGTCGAACCAGTATGGCACGGTCAGCGGCAGTTTCACCGCGCCGTCAGGTGTTCTCACCGGCCAGATGACCATCAGGAACGGTTCGGGAACAGCGGTCATCAGGGTAGAGGAGTACAAGAGGCCGAAGTTCGAGGCCGGCTTCGAACCGGTGAAGGGTAATTACCGGCTGGGAGAAAAAGTGAGTGTCAGGGGGTTTGCCCGTTCCTACTCGGGAGCCCCCGTCTCGGACGCGGCGGTGAAATACACGGTCGTACGGAAGGTCTGGTTCATGTACCGGTGGTGGGGATGGTACTACCGGCATTACAACGGCAAGGAAACGGTGATCGGCAGGGGAGAGATCAAAACGGATGCCCGGGGCGAATTTATCGTTACTTTCGAGGCGCTGCCTGATAAACGGATCCCCCGGGCTGAACAACCGGCCTTCTTTTATGAAGTGCACGCTGATGTGACCGACATCAATGGCGAAACCCACGGCGCCGGCGCCGGCATCAGGGCGGGATACGCCTCGCTCATTATCGATATCCCGAACCTTCCCCGCGGCATCGATTCGACCGGTAAGCTCGAACTCGTCCTGAGCACCACGAATTTCAGCGGCGAATTTATTCCTGCCAGGGGCACCCTTTCCATTTCCCGTATGAGGGAACCTGAACGGCTCCTCCGTACCCGTTTGTGGGAAAAGCCTGACCGGTTTGTCATGACAAAAGAGGAACATGTTAAGAATTTTCCGAATGACAGTTACAGGGATGAGGATGACGCGCAGGCAAGGGGGATTGAAAAAAAATATTACAGCGCCGCCTTTGATACCGGCAGGGAAAAGAAAATTACGGCCGGCGACATACGTTCATGGCCGGACGGCGAATACCTGCTGGAGATAGAAACCAGGGACGCCTATGGCGAAACAGTCCGTTACCAGAGACAGGTAACCGTGTACGCTCCGAAAGATGATGTCTATTCCCGCAAGGAATATATTTCACTGGCTCCCCTTGATGCTACCGTGGAGCCGGGAACGGACTGCCTGTTCCTGATGGCTTCGGCAGCCAGGGACGCCTATGTCATATTTGATATTGTGCGGCAGGGTCCGAAAACCGAACAGAGAATAGTGAAGCTGGACGGCCGTAAAAAGATCATGGCCATCCCGGTCAGGGAAGAGGACCGGGGCAACATCCATTACCGCTACGCCCTGGTAAGGGACAACCGCCTTTACAGCGGTTACGGGACCATTACCGTGCCCTGGAGCAACAAGGAGCTCAAGGCGGAGTTCATGACCTTCCGGAACAGGCTGAAACCCGGGGAAAAAGATGAATGGCGGATCAAGCTCACCGGCTACCGCGGGGAGATGGCTGTGGCGGAACTGGCCGCGTCCATGTATGACGCGTCCCTTGATTCCTTCTACCCGCACGGCTGGTCATTCAACGTGAACCCCTATTTTTATAACTATGAATACTGGCACACCAATTCGACCTTTGCCACGGAACAGTCGCGCCTGGTGGCCAGCGACTGGAACGAGTATTACCCGTCGTACAACCGGTACCATGATTATCTCAACCTCTTCGGGGTCTATTTTTACAGCAGGGGCAGGGGATACCGGTACTACAGGGGCGGTGCCAGAAAGGACATGGATTATTCCGCCTCGGTTGATGAGATGGAGGACGGGGTTTCCGAAAAAAAAGCGGCCCCTCCTGAATCGGCCAAACGAAAAGCGGAACCAGCGCCTGAACCGGGCCAGGATAAAGAAAAAGCAAAAAGCGAAGCGGGGAAGAAAGAAACCGGCGAGGGCGCCGTGCAGATACGGAAGAACCTGAATGAAACGGCCTTTTTCTATCCGCACCTCGTCACCAATGAAAAGGGAGAGGTCATCATATCCTTTACCGCGCCGGAGGCCCTGACCAGGTGGAAGATCCTGGGCTTTGCCCATACAAAAGACCTGAAGTCAGTCGTCTTCACCAACGAGCTGGTGACGCAGAAAGAAGTAATGGTGACGCCCAACGTGCCGCGCTTCCTCAGGGAGGGGGACACGATCTTCATAAGCTCGAAAATATCAAATATGACCGATAAAAAGCTTTCCGGCAGGGCGGAGCTGTTCCTCTTCGATGCCGCGACCATGAAGTCGCTGGACAAGGAGCTTTCAAATGACGGCAGGGCCGTGGATTTTTTTCTTCCTGAGAAGGGCAACGCCGCGGTGAGCTGGCGCATACGGGTGCCGGATTCGATCGAGGCCGTAACCTGGCGGGTCGTGGCCCGGGCGGGGAACTACAGCGACGGCGAGGAATCGACACTGCCGGTGCTGTCGAACCGGATGATGGTGACGGAATCACTGCCGCTCCCGGTGAGAGGCAACCAGACGAAGAATTTTAATTTCACAAAGCTAATCAAGTCGAAAGAGTCAGGCACCCTTTCCCACTACCGGCTGACCCTGGAGTTCACGTCAAACCCGGCCTGGTACGCGGTGCAGGCATTGCCCTACCTCATGGAATTTCCCCATGAATGTTCGGAGCAGGTTTTCAGCCGTTTTTATTCAAACAGTCTGGCGTCCCATATAGTCAATGCCAGCCCGAAGATCAGGGCTGTCTTCGACCGGTGGAAAAACAGCGACGCGCTCCTTTCAAATCTGCAGAAGAATGAAGAGCTCAAGTCGGTCCTCATCCAGGAGACCCCGTGGCTCCTGAACGGGCAGAGCGAGGAGCAGAACAAAAAACGGGTGGCGATTCTGTTCGACCTGAACCGGATGGCGCAGGAGCTGAACAGGGCGTTTTCCAGGCTGAGGCAGATGCAGGGGGCCAACGGCGGGTGGCCCTGGTTCACGGGGCTGCCCGAGAGCTGGTACATCACGCAGCATATCCTGGCCGGCCTTGCCAAGCTCAATGCCCTGGGCGTCGGAAGCGCTTCGAAGGAAAAAACATCCGCCATGACCGCACGGGCCGTGGCCTTCATCGACGCGGAAATGAAGCGCGACTATGATTACCTGCTCCGGCATAAAATCAATCTCAGGCAGAAGAATATCGGGTATATCCAGTATCATTATCTGTATACCCGCAGTTTTTTCAGTGACACGGCAGTGCCGAAGTCGTGCCGGGAGGCCTTCAGCTACTGGAAAGGCCAGGCAGTGAAATACTGGCCGAAGGAAGGCCCCTATGCCAAGGGGCTGGCGGCCATCGCCCTGTTCCGTTTCGGCGAAGGGAAGCCTGCCCGGGAGATCATGGAGTCGTTGAGGGAAAACGCCATTTACAACGATGAGATGGGGATGTACTGGAAGGAAAACGTGGGCGGCTACTGGTGGTACCAGGCGCCCATCGAGACCCAGACCCTCCTGATAGAGGCCTTCAGCGAAGTCGGCAAAGACCGGAAGGCGGTTGACGACATGCGGACCTGGCTTGTCAAGATGAAGCAGGTGCAGCACTGGGGCACCACCAAGGCCACAACGGACGCATGCTATGCCCTCCTCATGGGAGGATCGGATTGGATCGGGAATGACCGCCTTGCGGAGATCGTGTTGAATAACCGGAAGGTGGACCTGTCCGCCATGGGAGCGAAAACCGAGGCGGGCACCGGGTATTTCAAGGTGAGCTGGAACAAGAATGAGATAAAGCCGGAGATGGGAAAGGTGAAGGTGGTCAATCCGAACAGCAGCCCGGCCTGGGGCGCCCTGTACTGGCAGTATTTCGAGCAGATGGATAAAATCACGCCCCACGAAACGCCGCTGAAGCTCGAAAAGAAATTTTTCCTGGTTACCTCGACCGACCGGGGACCTGTGCTGGAGCCGCTGACAGGAAACAGGAAGCTCAAGCCGGGGGACAAGTTGAAGGTGCGAATCATCCTGAGGGTCGACCGTGACATGGATTACGTGCACATGAAGGACCTCCGGGCCGCCGGAACGGAGCCGGAGAACGTCCTGTCCCGGCACCGCTACCAGGACGGCCTCTGGTATTATGAAAGCACCAAGGACGCGGCCACGCACTTCTTTATAGAACGGCTCCCGAAGGGCACCTTCGTGTTCGAGTATCCCCTGGTGGTGAACCTGAAGGGGGATTTTTCCGCGGGTATAACCACGATCCAGTGCATGTACGCGCCGGAGTTTACCTCCCACTCCGAGGGATCGAGGATACGGGTGGAATGATAAATAATGGCGTGAAAAAGCAAGCAAAATCATTGCGGGAAATTTCCTTGCTATTTTTATATGACGATATATATTTGAGGCATACCCCTATGAAGACAGCTCTGTCAATAATCGTTGTTCTCGCCATCGCCGGGGCGGGATGCGCGGTAAAAAGCGGAAAAGAAGCGCCCGTAAAGGGGGAACCATCCCGGGCGGCCGCATGGGAAAATGAAACCAGGGACGAATGTCTGCGGGCGATCAGAAAGGCCCGGGTTGACGCGAGAAACGGATCGTACCGCATGTACCTGTTCGGACCGGATCGCTACGATGCCGGCTTCGCCCGTTACCTGCGCGAATACATGAAAACCAGGCATGGCATAGAGCTTGTCATGTTCGGTACCGGCGACCGGGAACGGAGCAAATGCTACAGCAACGAGATGGATAAAATCATACTTAACACCTTCGGTCCGGACATCCTGGCAGAGGCCGAACAGCAAGCCCGGGAACTCTTTCATCCGCGGTAATACCATGCATCATACCAGGCAATTGGACCGGGTTCGTTTCCTGTAAAACCCGGTGACCTGTTGATGAAACGATACGTACCCAGTAGAAGCATGATACGATATTTCATTTCAGGAGGTGATTCATGTATAAAAAACCGCTCTATCTGTTGTTGTCGTTGTTTTTCGTAATTTTTTTGTTCCACTGCAGTAAAGAGGGAAATTCAAAAGATTCGGGAGGTACGGCAATGGGCACTATCGTGGTTTCCAGTACGGCGTTCCAGGAAGGGGGCATGATACCCCGGAAGTATACCTGCGACGACAGGGATTACTCCCCTCAGATCGGGTGGACCGGCATTCCCGCGGGGGCAAAAAGCATCGCACTCATCTGCGACGACCCTGACGCCCCGGCGGGCACCTGGGTCCACTGGGTGGTCTTTAATATCCCCGCGACGGTGAAGGAGCTGGGGGAAGGCGTCACGGCATTGCCCGCCGGCGCCAGGCAGGGCATCAATGATTTCCGCAAGCTTCCCTACGGCGGACCCTGCCCTCCGGGAGGCACGCACCGGTATTTCTTCAAGGTGTATGCCCTTGACACGCTCCTTACCTTGAAGGAGGGAGCATCCAAAGGCGAACTCCTCAGGGCCATGGAGGGACACGTGCTGGCCCAGGGCCAGCTCATGGGAAAATATAAGCGAAGCTAGGGCTTTCTCATTTGTTGTTGTTTTACGCGCAGCGGGTTCATGGCGGGTAGGCGGCATGAAGGCAGCCCCGCCCGCCGGATCGGCTGATTGTGCTGATCATGATGATCGCTTTGAATTACTATCCAAGAAATCGCGCACTCTCCGGTAAAGGCCCGGGGGACACAATGCGTGTTATCGCAACCTGCAATGGATCTTAAAGCCTCCTGCAGCAAAAAAAGTTTTGGATAGGGGCTTTAAAATTTCGTACACCGGTCCGAAATCAAGAAAAAACTGCGTTTGTAGTATATAGAATCCTCGCCCGATTAATAGTAAAACACCGGTTAGAAATAATGGCAAAAAAAAGGCAAAATTTTTGGAAAAATCTGACATGAACATATGCGCCCCCTTCGGGGGGCGGGGTGGAACCATGATATGATTGTTTTGGATCAACGACGGGTTTAAACCCGTCGTTACTCCTGCGGTCTCATGGTCGGAAAGAGGAGCACATCGCGGATCGAGGTCTCCCCGGTGAGAAGCATCACCACCCGGTCGATGCCGATGCCGAGGCCACCCGTGGGAGGCATGCCCGACTCGATGGCCTGGACGAAATTTTCATCCATGGGAGGAGCTTCCTCGTCCACGGCGCGTCGCAGCGACTGCTCGTACAGGGTGGCGCGCTGGAACACCGGGTCATTGGATTCGCTGTAGGCGTTGGCTATTTCCGTGCCGTTGATGAAGAGCTCGAAGCGCTGGAGGAACCGCTCGTCATCATAATCCGGCTTGCACAGCGGCGTGGTTTCCACCGGGTGGTGCGTGATGAAAACAGGCTGGATGAGCTTGTCCTCCACCAGCAGCTTGAAGAGCTCGTCGATGGCGAGGCCCCGGATAAAATCGCCCTTGATCTCGGCGCCATTCTTTTTGAGTTCCGCAGCAAGGTCCGCGTCGCTCATGGCCATGACATCAAGCCCGGCATATTCCTTCAGGGCATCTACCACCTTCAGCCGTTTCCACGGCGCCTTCAGGCTGATCTCCTTTCCGTCGTAGGTCACCGTGGTGCCGCCGGTGATGGCAATGGCCGTCTGTTCGATGATCTCCTCGGTGATGGCCATCATGTCGGTAAAATCAGCGTATGCCTGGTAGAGCTCGAGCATGGTGAACTCCGGGTTATGGGTGCGGTCAATACCCTCGTTTCTGAAGCATTTTCCGATTTCATAGACGCGGTCGAATCCACCCACGATGAGGCGCTTGAGATAGGGCTCCAGGGATATGCGCAGGTAGAGGGTGATATCCAGGGCGTTGTGCCGGGAGGTGAAGGGTGAAGCCGACGCGCCGCCGTAGACGGGCTGGAGGATCGGCGTTTCAACCTCGTAGAAGCCCTTCCCGTCGAGGATTTTCTTTACATGCTTGATGATGGCGATTCGCCTGATGAAGGTATCCTTGACCCCGGGCGTGACGATGAGGTCCACGTGACGGTTGCGGTACCGCAGTTCCTTGTCCGCGAAAGCGTCGAAGACCTCGCCGTCCTTTTCCTTTACGACCGGCAGCGGCCGGATATTTTTCGACAGCAGCGTCAATGACGTGGCGAAGATGCTGATCTCCCCGGTCTTTGTCTTCTTCACCGTGCCCGTGACGCCGATGATGTCGCCGATGTCCAGTTTCTTGAACAGCCTGTAGCTCGGCTCGCCGATGTTGTTGACCGCGACGTAGAGCTGTATTCTGCCGTCCCGGTCCTGGATGGTACAGAAGCTGGCCTTGCCCATTTCCCTGACGGTCATGATGCGCCCGGCGGCGCTCACTTCTTTTTCTGACTCCGGGTTTTCGTCGAAGTTCTTGAAAATTTCAGCTGAGTGGTGCGTGACGTTATAGTTGTACGGGAAAGGGTTGATGTTCAATTCGCTCCGAATTTCATTGAGCTTGTCTTTCCTGATTTTTATCAGACTGCTTTCTTCTTCCATGGTATCACCCGGGTGCGTTTTATGTAAACGGTATCATTGATCAGGGGTTAAGGGCCGAAGCCCCTGAAAGCCCCGCAGGGCTTCCCCGGCGCTGGACGGGGTCCCTCTGCATTTCTTTTTTTGTTCATCTTTGGCACTTTGTATTTTGTGTCAAATTAATTTTATTTGGACAGATTTGCCCTTTTTCAGAAGCGGCAGGCATTAAAAGTCATCCATAAGCCGATTCACGCATTTATCGGCGATATTTGAGCAGTTTTATGCATTGATGAAATATTGGCAACGGGTATATTTTTTTATTTACTTATTTCGCATTATTTTTATCACATGCTTTGATTTATCATTTATATCAGTATATATTCTTTCATGGATTGTTTTTACCATGCGGAGGAACAAGGAATGAAAAGATCCAGAGCCTTTGTTGCCCTGGCGGTAATGATTGCCATAACCTGCGGAGCAGGTTATGGCCGCGCATACGGGAGATTTATACGGGTCGCCGTATCAGCAGATGAGAAATCCGAATCCAGCACTGCAATAAACCAGGCGCAGGAACTGATAAGGGAACTGTATCCAAGCGGTAAAGTAAAATCCGAGACCCCCCTTGCCGGGGGAAAAATCCATGGCAAGAAAAAACTCTACGCGGAAAACGGCCTGGTCCTGAAAGTGGAGGAATACCGGGATGGCAAGCGGGATGGTCTCCTGCTTGAATACTACGAGGACGGCACTCTCAAGAACCATGAGACATACCGGGATGACAAACTCAACGGCGATTGCTTCATGAATTATCCGAACGGCCAGAAGATGATGTCGGGCCAGTGCGCTGACGGAAAGAAGTCGGGGAAATGGACGCTGTTTCATAACAACGGCAACAAATATATGGAAGGGAGTTATGCGGAAGGTGTCATGGAAGGAGAATGGCATTCCTATTCCCCGGAAGGCTGGCTTGATTCCGAGGGGGAATACAGGAACGGCCTGCAGGCCGACATCTGGGTATATTATGACAAGTATAGAAAGGTAACGAAGAAGCTGACGATGAAGAACGGCATGATTGACGGCCCCTGCTGGATCTATAACCAGGGCCGCCTCACCGGTGAGGGGATCATGAACGGTCTCGCCCATGATCCGAAAAAAAACGGGAACTGGAAAGCATATTACAGGAACGGACGGCTGAAATATGAGGGGGTATTTGCAATGGGCCAGAAAACCGGCCGTTTCACGGAGTTTTACTCGATCGGCACAATAAAAGGCACCGGCGACTATAGTAACAATAAACGGAACGGCAACTGGGTTTTTTATCTCAAAGACGGCGTTACGATCGATACGGTAAAATCAGGCCAGTATATAAATGGAAAATTAAAAAAGCAATAGTTGAAACCACCAGTTTGAAACCATCTGCAGCATTCTCTCCCGGCCATAATCCATCTGAAAATTTTCTTAAAATTAATGTATGGACATTGTAACTATACTGTGCCATAGAGAATCAAACTTATGTTGTGTTGCAGGGCATCCGTTGATGTGCTAATATAAAAAATAGTATAGTGCGAACCGGTAATGTACGACAGCTCCATATACAGCGGCATACATGTGTTTCATTGCGTGTTCCTCTTCGCGGTGTATTCCTTCATGGGCTGGATCATCGAGGTGGTCTACCGGTCGGCCAAGCAGAAGAAATTCATCAATGCCGGTTTTTTACACGGGACCTTTATCCCTATCTACGGGTTCGGCGCTGTCTTTATAATCATCCTCGAGTATTTGCTTCAGCCCTTCAATGTCCTTGTTAAAATACTGGTGTACGGCTTCGTGCTCACTGTAATTGAATATGTTGTCGGGTATTTGTTTGAAAAGATCTTTAAATTGAAACTCTGGGACTATTCCGAGAATTCGTTCAACATCCATGGCAGGATATGCCTTCTCTTTTCTCTTTTCTGGACAGCGATTGCCTTTATCTTTGTCACTTTCATAAATCCTTACATCATGCGGTATGTTCTTTCCCTTGACGGGAACTTTCTGCGCGGCGCAGCAATGGTTTTTCTTGCCTATGGCACCGCTGATTGTATTCTCTCGGTGACATCTATCGCCGCTTTCAGGAAAAAGATCGCCTTTCTCTATTCCGAATACTTTAACCTGAGCAATGTCGAAATAGAGAAGATATTCGATTCCTTCAAGCGCCTCCGCTCCGCGTTTCCCAATTTAGACAGGTACATCGATAAAAATATCAATGTTGAAATTCGCAGCAGGATAAATACTTTTATGAAGTCAATTCAGGACAAGATAATTCAGGATCTGCAGGGAAGAAAACCCTTCGAGAAAGAGTTTTATGATATCATCAAAGACATCTACAAACACGAGGAGTTCATGAAACTCAAGCATTTCTTCCATCACAACTCCTCGATCTACGCACACGTGAGGGACGTGGCATATTTTACGTACCGGACCGCTAAATACCTGAAACTGGATTACCGGTCGGCGGCGCGGGGCGCCCTTCTCCATGACTTTTTCCTGTATGACTGGCGGAACCACGACGAACCGGAACTGCACAGGGACAAATACCACGGCGTTGAGCACCCCCGCATAGCACTGGCCAACGCGGAGAAGTATTTTCAGCTCAACGACATTGAGAAAGACATTATCGTGAAGCACATGTGGCCCCTTACGATCGTTCCCCCTAAATACAAGGAGTCATATATCGTGACCTTCGCGGACAAGTATCTCTCATCAAGGGAATTCATCGACGAGTTTAAAAGGAGCAGGAAGACAGGACACGTGCGGAAGGCGCGAAGGGCGCGGTTAAGATAAGGAACAATGAAACTGGCAGTTAAAATCATTCTTTCAATAGCAACGGTGGTGCTGATCATGCTGTTCTCTGCCTTTATATTTTTCACCTGTTTTTTCAAGGACCCGGTATATATCGGTGATCATACCGCCTCCATCGCTGATGTGGCCATCCAGCCGTCAGAGGCAATCAGGATCGCGACGCCTTTCCTGGACGAGCATGGAACATATAATTACAGGAAGGATAAACCGCTGGTACTCCACCTGCTGAGACACGGGGAATGGTATTATGTGATGAGGACGAATTACCCCGCAAAGACGGTACGGTTTTACATGCAGCCCGCGGTAAAGGTTCACGTTCAAACGGGGAAGGTGGAATTTTCGAAGAGATGAGAGCTGCAGCGCGGAAAAAAAGAACTAAGAGTAAAAATAGCAATGCCCATCATGCGATGGGCATTGCTCATTATATATTATATCCCAGCCTTCGTATAGCCTTCGGCCAGACTGGTATTCACGTGAATCACGCCTGCGTTGAGGTCCTTGAGGGGATATGAATCGGTGATGGCGGGGAGAGAATCCGCTTTCGATTGTTCCTTCAGGGTCGTTCCCGCCGGGACATACCTCCCGGAGGGGACCGTAACGCCCATGATGATACAGCCGGGTTCAATCACGCACTTGCTTCCGATTTTCGCGCGGAATACAAGGGATTTCATCCCGACGAAGGTATCATCCCCCACCATGGCAGGTCCGTGGATCTGGACCTGGTGGGCAAGAGAAACCCTGTTTCCCACGTGGACGGCAAATTTCTTTCCGTTTGCTTCCACCATGTTGGATTCTACCGGCTTTCCGTGATGGAACGTTTCAAGGGCATGAATGACAACCCCGTCCTGGATATTGGAATCGTCTCCGACAAACAGGGGCTGGCCCTCGTCGCCACGCACGGCTGCAAAGGGCGAAACCATGACGCGTTTCCCGAGGATGACGTTGCCGATGACGGCCGCCAGCGGATGCACATAGGCGGTGGCGTCGATGACCGGTTCAAAAACTTCAGGAGAGAATTCTGCTTGAACATTCTTGTGTATGATGGCGCTATCCCTCAATTGATTTTTTTTCCAAATAAAATGACATAATCAATTTGTCAATATTTTAACTGCGCACGCACGATATTTTTTAAATCCCGGAATGGTCCGCATTGAGTATCGATGATATATCTAAATTTTTATTTACAAATAATTTTCATGACGATTATGTGACTCACATCTTGCAGGAACGGTGAAAACAATGAATTTGAAACCAGGCGGCGCGGCGACAGTTATCGGGAGCTTTCCCCACACGGAAGCGGCAGATGCATGCAGGCTCGTGTTCGACACCCTGAAGCAGATACCGGCATGGCCCCAGCTTCCCAGGCGGGGATTCCTTGAAGACATGAACACCCAGTTCAGCAGGAGCCTTCCCTGCCTGCACCTGGACGAGGAGAATAAAAAGCTCGGCTTTGATACAAACCGCGATGTAGCCGGGGAGCTGGAGCGCTTTTACACGAAGTTCATCGAGGATGACGTGGAATATTTCGGCCTGGACGACAGGCATGCCGCCGGCTTCCGCTGTTTCGTTGAATGCCTGCGGGGTGGGAAAGCCGCCGGGGCCCTGGCCCTCAAGGGGGAAACCACCGGTCCCCTGACGCTGGGGCTCATGACGGACATAACCGACGGCAAGTATGCGCTGTACAAACCCGAGCTCTTCGACGCCATTGTCAAGAGCTGTACGATGAACGCCCGGTGGCAGGTGCGGAAGCTCAAGGAATTTCTGAACACGGTTATCATTTCCTTTGACGAGCCTTCCCTCTCCATCATCGGGTCAGGGTTTTACTCCGTGGATAAAAACCAGATATCCGGCTCTTTCAGGGAAATCATTCAGGGGATCCACAATGAGGGCGGCCTTGCCGCCACCCACTGCTGCGGCAATGCAGACTGGGACGAACTGCTTGACCCGGATCTTGACCTGGATATTATAAACTTTGACGCCACCGATGACATCATAGCTGATAAATTTCTCAACGCGCGCAATCTGCCTTTGTATATAAAGAACGGCAAGTGCATCGCCTGGGGCGTGGTGCCGACCCTGAAGGAAAAGATTGAAAAGGCCACCGCCGGTGATGTCGAGGCTAACTTTCACGCTGTGGTAAAAAAGCTTGCCCGGAGGGGCATCAGCGAAAGCGATATCCTTGCGCAATCCATCGTGACACCCAGCTGCGGCACCGGGACACTTACCGTGCCCCTGGCGGAGAAGGTGATGGAGCTCCTCGGCGGCCTGTCGCGCAAACTCACGTGATGCGGACGGCAGGCTGATCGGAGAAGGGTTTATTTTTTAGATTTCTTGATGTAAGCCTTTGCTTCATCCACGCTGTGAAACACCGCCATGTAATTGAACATCTCGGGATGGGCTATCATTATTTTCTGGAGAAATTCCTCGGTCATCACGATGACGAGATAGCCATGGGCCTTTTTCATGATCCCCATGGCCTTCATGAGAATGCCGATGCCGGGGTCGCTTATCTCGGTAACCGATGTGGCGTCCATGATGAAATCCGCGAAATCCGGAAGGTTTGATTCTTTGGCATAGCTGTCATAGATGGCAGCAGCGGCATCCTTGTCGATGCTGGCGATGGATAATTTAAGGTGAAGTATCTTTTCGTCCTGCAGAAAGTTTAAGGTATAGAGATTGCTGCTCATGCCGGGAACCTCCATGCATATCGTCCCTGAAACGTGTCATAATAAAACAGGGTTGTCAAACAGATAATTTCTTTTTCACGCAAAAATAGGATCGCCGTACATTATTTTTTTACCGGAATGCTAATGCGGCCGGCTTTCATAAAGGCCGATGAACTGGTCCACCAGGCTCCCGAAATAGGCGATGGCCTCCTCGACCGGTTCAGGCCTGGACATGTCAATGCCGGCGGTACGGAGCTCGTCAAGGGGATACCCGCTGCCGCCGAGGGTGAGAAATTTGATGTACGCGTCGCGGGCGGGACCGCCTTCAGCGATGACTTTCCGCGACAGGGCGATTGCGGCTGATATGCCGGTGGCGTATTTATACACGTAAAACGATGAATAGAAATGGGGGATCCGGAGACATTCCAGGGTCAGCTCTTCGTCAATCGAGAGGGAATCCCCGAAGTATGCCTGCAACAATTCCCGGTACATGTCCCGCATCACCTCGAGCGTGAGGGGCCTGTTTTCTTCCACGGCCCGGTGCGACAGCTTTTCGAATTCAGCGAACATGCACTGCCTGAACAGTGTCGCCCTGATGTTGTCGATTTCGCGGTTGAGAATGTAGGCCTTCATCCGGCTGTCCCCGCTGTACCTGCCGAGGAGGTGGGCGCTCAGGAGGGCTTCATTGAAGGTTGACGCCACCTCCGCCACGAAAATGGTATAGTCATGATACATGTACGGCTGGTGACGGTTGGAATACCAGGAGTGCATGGAGTGGCCCGCCTCATGGATGAGGGTGTAGAGGCTGTTGATATTGTCGTCGCGGTAATTCATCAGGATATAGGGAGGGGAATCGTAGCAGCCCGATGAATAGGCGCCGCTCCGCTTGCCCCTGTTTTCATACCGGTCGACCCACCCCCCGAGGAGTCCCTTTTCCATGGTCCCGGTGTATTCCCCGCCCAGCACGGCCAGGGCCTTCACGCAGGTATCCACCGCTTCCTCGTAGGGCATTGAAAAGGCGGTGTCTTTTACGATAGGCACGTAGGTGTCATAAAAATGAAGATCATCAAGGCCGAGCGTTGTCTTCCTGAAATCGAGGTATCGGAACAGGGGGGAGAGGTTTTTCCGGACCGTGCCGACCAGGTTATCGTACACCTCATCCTGCACGTTGTCTGAAAAGAGCGCCGACCTGCGGCAGTTTTCGAAATTGCGGACTCGCGAATAAAAACGGTCCCGCTTGTTCGAATAGTGCAGAGCCGCGGCGATGGTGTTCTTGTGGCTGTCATAGGATTTATAGTACTGGAAAAAGGCCTTCTTCCGTATTTCGCGGTCCTGGTTCTGGAGAAAGGAGCTGAAGTTGCCGTGGGAGAGTTCCACCTCTTTTCCCGATTCATCGGTAATATGCCCGAAGGTGATATCGGCATTGTCAAGCTGGCTGAATATCTCTGATGCGGCATGGCTCATGTCGCCCGACATGGCTATGATCTGTTCGATTTCAATGGAAAGAGTGTGGGGCTTGTACCGGAGGATTTTCTCGAAGTAGAAGCGGTACCGGGCCATGGAAGGATCGGCCAGAAAGCCTGCGATTACGTCATCGGGAATAGCCTGGATCTCCGGCGTCATATAGCTGGAGAGCTCCGATGCCCTGGTGTAGAGGTTCATGGCGCGCTGGTGGAATCCCAGGTAATGCTGGTTCGATTTGTCCTCGTCGCTTCGAAGATGGGCGAAGGTGTAAAGCTTTTCCAGGCTCCGGGATACATCAAGATCAAATTCTACCGCTTCCCTGAGCAACGCGGCCGATTCATGCAGGCGGCCCCGGTAGGAATCGTAGAGGGTCAGTTTCATTTCAATCTTGCCATAATGCGATTCCCACGCGCCGTCCGACGCGTAGAGCGGCGTGAGATCCCACCGGTGCATTTCAGCAATGCTGTTTCGTTCCGGAATCTTTTCAGTCATGATGGCCATACTAATAAATTTTTCCGTATTCTTCGCCGAAGGCGTCCAGGTACACGCAGCTCCGCAGTTCCTTGCGCGAAGGGTCCTTGGCCGGCGGCGCCGCAGGCCTGCCCAGGGGGATGGCGACGACCGCTTCATAGCCATCGGGTACCAGGAGCACTTTTGCGCACGCGTCGTGGTCCATGGAGCCGACCACGACGCTTCCCAGTCCGATTGCATGCGCTTTCAGGCAGAGGTTTTGAACCGCAAGGCCCAGGTCGAACATGAACCACTCATGGAATTTTGTGCGTTCCTTCCCATCCTTGCATCCCGACACGTTCTTCCTGGCGCAGACCACGATGATCGCTGATGATCCAAAAGAACCGGAACGGGAGGGGTTGGTCGAGGAGTAGGTTTCGGTCACCTCCCTGATGAGTTCGCGCTCCCGTACTACGATGAATTCCCACACCTGCGTGTTGGCCCAGGACTGGGCGAAATGAGCGGCTTCGATGACCTGCCGTATCTCTTCGTCGGTGACGTAGTAATCGGTGAATTTCCGGACAGATCGTCTGTTACGTATTGCTTCGTTGAGTTCCATCAGATGCTCCTGTACGTTTGCTGTTTCTACTGGGACCAGGGAAAATCCTTCCCTTCATCCCTGGCCTTCATGAGGACGGTCGGGATGAAATGGGATATGCCGAAGTCAGATTTTCCGCTCGCTGTGAGTGTGAGATCCATGGACAGTTCGACGCAGTGCCGGTGCTTGAACACCAGCCTGAAAGGCACGGGGTCCGTTTTTTTCATGACGCTTTCGGCATATTTCGGCCAGAAATGGAAGTGGCCCTTGGTGGGCAGGTTTGTCCTGTATGGATTTTCCCAGTCGGAATCGACCATTGCCGCGGGGGCGGCGCCGAAGAGCAAGGTTACCTCAACATCAGGTATGGCGGCGAGTGTCGTTTCTTCGAGGACCTGTCCGACAATATGGGGCAGGTACACGGTGGATTCCGGAACCGTGATTCCCCGGGGGGCATTGGCGGAGTCCCTGCGCTTCAATATTTTATTAATGGCTTCATAAATCAGGAACAGGACGTCAATACGCTCCTGGACTTTGTAGCGTGCGTCCAGAACGCCGTACAGGAAACCGCGCTCGCTGGTAACATATCTGGGAGGAACGCGGTTCAGGACATAAGCGATGATGTCGTCCCTGCTTTTTTGGGAAACATCCTTTGTTTCCTCCTTTTTTAAAACTTCATCAAGGGTGTTGATCACGATGTCTTTCATTAAATTGTTTACCGGCATCACGTTTCTCCATTTATTTTTTTATAGAGGCTTTCGTTTTTTTTGCCTTCTTAGTAAACGCGATATTAATGACTTCCTCAACCTGGTCAACCAGGTAAAAATTCAGACCCTTTTTGATATAGAGCGGAATATCATCCAGGTCCTTGCTGTTTTCTCTCGGTAATATGATCTCCTTGAGATGGGCTTTTTTGGCCGCAATTATTTTTTCTTTGATGCCCCCGACGGGGAACACCCTGCCGGTAAGCGTGAGTTCACCGGTCATGGCGAGGCCCGGCTTGATCATTTTATCCGTTGCCATTGAATAGAGGGACGTGGCCATGGTTATGCCGGCGGACGGTCCGTCCTTGGGAGTGGCGCCGGCGGGGACATGGATGTGGATAACGTTGTCGCTGAAGACGTTCGTCGCTTCGTCGCGGTCTTTCAGGAGATGCTGGACGTAGCTGTAGGCGATATTGGCGGATTCGCTCATGACTTCGCCCAGCTGCCCGGTTAGCTTCAGGCCGCCTCCCTTCTTGTTGGTAATGCCGATGGATTCCACCACGAGTGTGGCGCCGCCGTAGGGGGTCCATGCCAGCCCTATGGCCAGCCCGGCCCTGGTTATCTTGATGAGGGAGTCGTCGGCAAAGAGCTCGGTGCCGAGGTATTCCCGGATGGTCTTCAGGGTGAGTGTCCGGGCCGATAATTTTTTGCTCCTGGCGACGGATGTTGCCGTCTTGCGGCAGATCTTTTCTATCTGCCGCTCCAGGTTCCTGACACCGGCCTCGCGGGCGTAGTTGTTTATGATATGCATGAAGCCTTTTTTGTCGATCCTGATGCTGTTCTTTTTAAGCCCGTGCTGCTCCATCTGCTTGGGCAGAAGATAGCGGCGGGCGATTTCGTATTTTTCATTGGCTATATAGCCGGAGAGACGTATGATCTCCATCCGGTCGGCCAGGACCTGGGGGATGGTGTCAATGGTGTTGGCGGTGGTGATGAACAGAACGTCGGAAAGGTTGAACGGCGCGTCCACGTAATAATCCCGGAATTCGGCGTTCTGTTCCGGATCCAGCACTTCCAGCAGTGCGGATGCGGGGTCGCCCTGGAAACTCTGCCCGAGTTTGTCGATCTCATCGAGCATGAAGACCGGGTTGCGGACCTTGCAGACCTTCAGGCCCTGAATGATTTTGCCCGGCATCGCTCCCACGTAGGTGCGGCGGTGGCCCTTGATCTCGGCCTCGTCGCGCATGCCCCCGAGGGATATGCGGAAAAATTTTCTGTTGAGCGCGCGGGCTATGGACTTGCCCAGAGATGTTTTGCCGACGCCCGGAGGGCCGACCAGGCATATGATAGAGCCCTTGCCGTCGGGCTTCAGTTTCTTGACCGCCAGGAACTCAAGTATCCTTTTTTTAACGTCATCAAGGCCGTAGTGGTCCCGGTTCAGTATTTTTTCCGCTTTTTCCAGATTTATGGAATCGACGGTCTTGCTGTTCCAGGGAAGGGAGAGCACGATATCCACGTAGTTGCGGGTAACCGTGTACTCGGAAGAGGCCGTGTCCATCATGGTGAGCTTTGAAATTTCCTCCTCCATCTTTTCCTTTATCTCGCCTTCCAGGCGGAGTTCTTCCAGTTTTTTACGGATATCTTTCAGCTCCCGTGTCCGCTCGTCCTCCTCGATGCCCAGTTCATTCTTGATTGCCTTCAGCTGCTCCCGGAGGAAGAAGTCACGCTGCTGCTTGTCGATTTTTTCGTTGATGCTTCCCTGGATGCGCCTCTGGACCGACAGGACCTCGATTTCCTTGTGCAGCAGGACGAGCACTTTCTGGAGCCTCTTCTTGACGTTCAGGGTCTCCAGTATGTCCTGGTATTCGTTCTTTTCTATGTTCAGAATGGATGTAACGAAATCGGCTATCTTGCCCGGTTCGTCCACGTTCAGCATGGTGAGCTTCATCTCCTCGGTGAAGAGGGGATTGTTGTCGGAGAGGATTTTCAGCTTGCTCAGCACCTCGCGGGTGATGGCCTTGAACTCGATGCTTTTCTTATCCGTGGCCATGTCTTCAATGTAGTCGACTTCCGCGAGGATATACGGCTCTTCCGCTATGATCCGCCTGACACGGAACCGCTTGATGCTGTTGATAAGAACATTCAGCCCGCCGTCCGGCAGGTTGATGCGCTTTAAAATTTTCGCTGCCGTGCCGAAACTGTACAGGTCGCCCGCGGATATTTCGTCCTTGTTGTCGTCCTTGATCAGCACCAGCCCGATGGTCCTCGTGTCGTGTATGACCTTGTCGATGACCTCGGTGAACCGGCCGTGCGATATGATGAGGGGGGTGATGATGCCGGGAAAAATGGGACGGTACCGTATCGGGATGATATAGAGCTTCGACGGAAGCACCTGGTCTATGGAAACAAGATCGCTCTCGAGGAGTTCCGTATCGATCGAAATGTCGTTTTTATCCAGTATTATGTCGTCAAAATCCATGATGCCTCTATGTTGTTAACAGGTAATTGCCGGTAACGCATAAACGGTATTTAAGCGGCAGCCGCTGTTTATTGTTGCATTTTACCGTTTCTGATGCGATATATCTCCGAAATTACTGTAATGAAAACAGCGATATTTGTCAATTTTAAAGTATGAAATTTTCATGTATCACATTTTTTTTAATAGACTTGTTTCATTAATGTATATTTGTATATATTTTCCGCACCGCTGTCGGCAGCATGCGCAAATGCCGCATAGGGTCGGATGATGGCGTGGCGATGGCTGTAAAAAAATGAAAGGAGTTCACGTGGTTTGAAATAATGTCTATCCTTGATGAAATACATAAAAACCGTGAATTGTTCCTTCAATTCAATAATGATAAGTACAAGCGCTTTCAGCTGTTAATAGGAAACATTACTATCCGCAAAGTCGTCAATTCAATCCCGATCCTGCTCAGCACCAATCACAAACGGCTCCCCGGATTCATCGATGGCGACGTCCCCTTCGGCATCATCGGCTTCGATCCTGACCCCGAAGCGGTCAAATTTTTACAGGGCCGGTTTTACGTGAAGGAATTCGAGATCAGGAAGAAAAGTCCCGTCATCCAGATGATGGCCGTCATGGGAAGCGTAGGGACGATAGCCTATACCAGGAGCTCCGATTATGACTACTGGGTCTGCGTGGAACGGAGGAGCCTGTCCCCTGAAAAACTTGCCCGCTTCAATCAGAAAGTGGAGGCGGTCCAGAACTGGGCCATGGAAGAGGCGGATATCGAAGTTCATATTTTCATCAATGATATCGGGGACATAAAAAATAATATTTTCGCCGAGAGCAGCGAAGAGGCCTTCGGCTCCATAATAGGTACCGTTCTCAAGGATGAATTTTTCAGGAGTTCCATCATTATAGCGGGGAAAACCCCCTTCTGGTGGGTGCTCCCGCGGTTCGTCCGGGACAGCGAATATGAAAGCCTCTACGATTCGATATCGCAGGAGGATAGGGAAAAACTTTTTGTCGACCTGGGCAACCTGTACGAAATATCGAAAGAAGACTTCATCGGACCGGCGCTGTTTTTAATCATAAAGTCGCTGGGCAATCCCTTCAAGTCGATCATCAAGCTGGGGCTCCTGGAAAAGTACCTGTTCGCCCCTGACAATTCCCCCCTGCTGTGCCAGAAGATAAAAACGAACATACTCCGCGGAAATCTGGACAACAAGATCATCGATTCGTACATCCTGATGTTCGAGGAGGTGTACAACTACTACGATTCGACCATGGACGAACCGTCGCTCCTTAAAATACTGCGGCAGAACCTGTATCTCAAGATCAACCCGCAGCTTTCTCGCTACATCGGCGTGAAGGACCGGCAGAGCCTTCCCTATAAGGTCCTGGTCATGTTCAGGTATGTCAAGGAGTGGGAATGGAGCATGAAGGATATCCAGCTGCTCGATAATTTTGAGAACTGGGACTATAACCAGACCATGGTATTCTGGAACATGGTTAAGAAATTCATGCTCCTGAGCTATCAGAAGATAGCAATGCAGATACCGGCGATGAAGCTCGAGGACAGGATATCCGATTCCGATTTCAGGCTCCTGAGCGGTAAGATCAAATCCCATTTCGCCCAGGAGAAGAACAAGATCGACAATTACATAACGTTCAAGGACACGCCGCATGAATCGGTCCTGAACATGGAGCCGTCGGCGGGAAGCGGAGACGAGGCCGGCGAATGGAACCTGATAAGTAGGTTTAATAACAACCTATCAACGATAAAAAAAAGTAAGGTGGGCGATGAAACTGCATCGACAGTACTGCTGCGGAGCGAAAAGGGCCTGGTGCGCCTGCTGGCATGGACCGCAATTAACCAGATCTATGATCCCAAGTTCAGCAGGCTGAAGATCCAGGCGGGGAACAAGCGCATCAACCAGAACACGGTGGCTGATCTCCTCGGCAGGATAGCCTCCCTGTTTTCCGGGACCCATTCCAAGCTGAAGAATGAACATTATCTGCGGCCGCCTTTCAACATGGCAAACATGATCATAATAAATTTCGGACTGGAGAACGCGGAGACCATTCAGACCATCCATCACATATACCAGACCAGCTGGGGCGAGTCGTATATCGATGAATACGCCAGGGCCGATGACCTTGTATCAATCCTCGGGACGATTGTGAAAGAGGGGGCCATGTCGCGCCAGAAGTTCGACGACTACTGCGTCATTGTCTCCTCCGAGCCCTTCAAGAAGCCGTTCAGGGATATCGAGCAGATATTCAGGGATGCGTACGAATTCATTATCCAGAGGGAAAAGCGGATCGCCTACAGGTTTTTCGCACGCCTCGGGGGCATCTATGTAGCGGTAACCCGCGAGGGCGACGCGGTGGCCATCACTTCCGATACGGATATCGTGAAGGCCCTGATGCGCATGTCTCTCAATCCCCGGCATGCCATCGCGTACTCCTTCCATCCGTCGGATCCCCGCCTGCTGATACTTGACGCCATGTATAAAATGAGGAAAAAGAATTCCATAACCATCGTGTACGAGGAATCGGGCGAGTACGTGCTGCTGTATGTTATAAACGAAAGGGACAATCTATTCACGTTCATACGACAGAAGAAGGTCAGGGACGAGGTGATCATGTTCCTCTATGATTTTTGCCAGAATATAGCGGCGAGGATCAGCGCCGATGAGAGCGTCCCGCGCATCAACCAGGGAATCCAGCTGTTCCAGATTGTCATTGACCGTTCGGGAAGGCTCTCCTTTGAAAATAAAAGCCGGTGGATACAGGAACTCTACCTGGTTAAGTATAAAACAAAAAAGGCCCTTGCGGTGCGGGTGGCAAAGAGCGACGGCGGCGAGGTCAGGTACGCGGTGGAAGCGCAGGGCGGAACGGATCAGGTTTTTGTCCCGCTGAATCAGGTTCCCGGGCAGGTCGAAAGCATCAGGAGGGATAATCCTTCCATTTTGATCATGGTGCATGATATAATGTTCGGGGACATGCATGAGAAAGAGGTGCAGCTTGGTTCAGCGCCGTATTTCCTGGAAAAATACAGGATTGAATTGATGATAGGGAAATCAGTGAAATAGCTTATTCCACCGGGAAATTATCGCGGAAGAATTTTACTTTTTTATCCTTATCCTTTTTGTCGTCGGTATCGGCCCCCAGGGTTCCCTTTTCCAGGGCGATATCGAGTATTTTAACGCTGCTGTCGTCGATGACCTTCCGCTCCTCTCCCTTCTTGGGATGTGACGCCCTGGGCTTTTCTTTGTCCGATTCCAGCGTGTTGATTTTCGCGTCTATCTGGTCCTGGGTCAGCATCGGAATGTCGTCATCATCGATAGGCTCAACCGGCTCGATTTTTTTCGGCTTGGGTTCTTTTTTCTTTTTTTCAGGTTCCGGCGCTGCCTTGGCCGCGGGCGCCGGCTTTTCAACGGTCTCGTCGCCCTCGATCTCTTTCCGCATCGCTTCAGGGGGATTCTCGATTTTCAGGTCCAGCATTTTAATCCTGTCGCCCAGGAGCAGGTTGATCTGCTTTTCAATGGACATGAAGATGGGAGTGGTGAAAGACTTGTTCCTTTTCACCGATTTTTCCAGCTTTTTCAGCTCCCTGATATCGTTATCGATTTCCTCGATTCGTTTTATTACATGGATAACCTTCATAATACACCCCTGAATTTCGTGCTGTCGCTGCCTGATAATGACTTATTAAAAACCGACCTGTCTTACCTATGCTAAATCGAGACAATGAATTACGTCAATGATTTTTTAATGTATTTAGACCTCACCCGCGCGTAGCGCACGCCGAGCGCTTTTAGACCGTCCTGGCCGCGATCGGCACTGCGATATCCTGTTGGGAGCCTCTTTTTTAAAAGGAGAAGGTTTTTCTATTTTTATATTTATTAAATCGCCCCTCTCCATTTCATGGAGAGGGGCCGGGGGTGAGGCTAAAAAGGCGCGACGGAGGCGGGACGAGGTCTCATAACCGGATAACTACAATCACTTGACATTTTATATTCACAATCAAAAATCAGTTTGTGGAACAGTTGAATGAAGACGAAAGTACTCATCATCGGGGCCGGACCGGCGGGAAGCATGGCTGCATACCGCCTGGCGAAAAGCGGCTTCCGGGATTTTATCCTGGTCGACCGGTCAGATTTTCCCCGTGGTAAACCGTGCGCCGGAGGCATAGCGCCCTCCTCGCACCGCTTTTTGAAGAAGATGGATATCGATCATCTTCTCTCCGACCTCAAGCCGAGCGCCGGGATGAAGCGGGTACGCTTTGTGGGGCCGGGGGGACAGGATATTGTCATGTCCACCAACCTGAAGGCCATGACCATAAACAGGAAACTATTCGACGCCGCCCTGCTCGAAAAGGCCAGGGCCTATGGAGCCGGTTTCATCCCCGGTTTTACCGTCCGGGACCTCATGCTGGACGGCCGGGGCAGGGTCGCTGGCGCCCGTGACGGCAGCCGGACCATTGAATCGGAGGTGACGATACTGGCCAACGGCGGGCGCAACAGGCAATTCAGGGAAAAATATTTCGCAGATAGAAGGCCGCTTCGTCTCATCTACTCCCGCATAGGCTGGTGGAGGAATTTTGATCTGGAAGAGGAAACCATGGAGATGGTTTTCGACCGGGACCTGCTCCCGCATTACGGCTGGGTTTTCCCCGAAGGAGACGGCATCGTCAATATCGGTATCTGCCTTTATCAGGATCGTTTGAAGGGGAGGAACGTGACCGAGGTCTTTAACAGGTTCCTGGACAGGCATTACGCACGGCGTCTTTCCCGGGCGACGCAGGTGGGGAAGAGCCTTTCCTTCGTCATCAACACGTCAGGTTCCGTAAAGAATGTGTACGCGAAGGGGATGCTCTATGCAGGCGAAGCGGGGAGGATGTGCAACCCGGCCACGGCCGAGGGTATTTCCTATGCGATGGAAAGCGGGGTCCTGGCAGCGGACGCGGTCATGCGGGCCTACGACAGGGGGACCGGCGGCAAGCCTGAGGAGAAATCGCTGGCGGCGTATGAGACGCTCTGCCGCCGGGCGTTTAATTTCCGTCTCAGAAGGGCGTCACTGTTCAGCAGCCTGATTGACAGTCCGGCCTTCAACCTGATGATGACCATGAGCACTACGAGGCTGTGCCGGGGTATTATATCCCGGCTTTTCGGCGGGTCGTAGCCTGGCCGATATCAATCCGTCTTGCGGTCGAGTATGATTGTATCGTCGATTGTTTCCTCGTCGAAATTCTGGGGGCGGGCATCATCGAAATGTGTTCTTATTTTTATCCTGTCTTTGGACATAAATTTTACTATCATCAAAATCTTGCCCCGTACGGCGCCGCTGGAATCTATCCCGATTATGTCCAGCTCAATCGGATCTTTTGTATAATCGGCGGTATACTTTAGCCGGCCCATACCGCTGGAATCTATTCCGCCCAAAGGCTTCCCGTCGATAATGAGTATTACTTCACCATTTTCAAAAAACTGGAATGCCCCCTGTTTGCCGGTCCGGTCGATCCCCTCCCATCTGCCGAGGAGGGAAAAGGTGGATGTCGTTTCTGTTTTTTTTGCCCCTGAAGAGCATGCCATAAGGCTCAAAAGAATAACTGACGCGATGAGAAGATGAATTCCTGCATGACGCATAAATGACGCTCCTGATGATTTTTCCGCTTTGAAGGGATGATAATGACTGTACTGATTATTTATCGGGAAACAGCATCGATGTCAAATAAATAATTTTTCCGCAACCCCCCATGAATTCGCTGCACGCGGCGGCGCATTCACGAGGGGAAAAGATTATGTCGGTTATCTGGTCTTGATGAGATATTCGCTCATGACGGTGGTGCGTATGCGGCGAAGGTCAAGAAAGGATTTCACGGCCCGAAGAATCGTGCACATATTCTTCACGAGCTGCAGTATGTTGGCGGCCCCGTAAAAAAGGAAGGGGCTGGATACGTGCTTCTTTGAGGGCCAGGCCTCTTCCACGATCCCCTCGAAGGGGAGGGCGCCGGGAGTTATCGATTCAATCACCAGGTTGCGGACATAGCGGGTACGGGGCTGTATCTCCTCGGAAACCGGAGACATGGTGCCGTGCCAGCGCTTGATCCATTCATCGCGGGAAAAGCGCCTGGGCCGTTCCATCAGGGTGACCATGGTGATGCCCGGCGAACGCTTGCCATCGGCCCAGTCCCGGGGCTTTGAATGGCGGTTCCCGCCGTATTCCGTGTATATCGATTCCTCCACCAGGTACCCGGCGATCCTGAAACCGGCGTAGCGGAGCATGTCTTCGATGTTTCTCCTTTTGCCCAGGTCCTCCACCCACACGTTGATAAGGGCGCAGATTGGTTCGCCGCTGTAGAGCTTCGGCGCCGGGGAGCGCATCTCCGCTTCCGGGTCGGCTATGTCCATGGCGAGCCGTTCCGCCCCGGACCCGATAAGACGTGTCGCCAGGTCACGCAGAAGGATTTCGCGGGTCTTGGCCTTGTCCTGGCCCTTGATGGGCCAGATGAGATATATGATTTTATGCAGATCCATGTGATACTCCTGATGTATTCGCTTCACTATACCCGTTTGTGTCCGGTGTATTTCCCGGGATAACAATTTTTCTGTCAAGATTTAAAAAATGAACGGTATGCCCTGTCTGCGGTGAAATTCTTCTCTTGACTTTAAGCGGCAATGGATTAGGATAGAGCCTCGTCATTCAAATACTATTGAGAGGAACAACCATGGAAAAAATAAAAATAATGCCGTGCCTCGACATGAAAGAGGGACGGGTGGTCAAGGGAGTCAATTTCGTCAACCTGCGCGATGCCGGCGACCCGGTCCAGAACGCGGCCTTCTATCAGTCTGAAGGGGCTGATGAGCTGGCTATGCTTGATATAGCCGCAACCCTGGAAAACAGGAAAACCAGGCTTGAATGGGTCAGACAGGTATCATCCGCGATTACCATCCCCCTTACCGTGGGGGGCGGAATTAACAGCCTCGAGGACATAGAAATGGTGCTGGATGCCGGCGCCGCCAAGGTTTCCATGAACAGCGCCGTGGTAAAAAACCTGGATTTGATGAAACAGGCGGTAAAGGAATTTGGCGCTCAAAGGATTGTCATAGCCATTGACGCCCGGCGCAACAAATCGATGCCGTCCGGCTTTGAACTCGTCGTTTCCGGCGGAACAAAACCGGTGGGCAGGGACGCCATTGAGTGGGCCGGCGCCTGCGACGCGGCAAAGGTGGGGTGCGTACTTCCCACCAGCATGGACGGCGACGGTACCCTTGCCGGGTACGACCTGGAATTCACCAGGGCCGTCGCGGACGCTGTCTCCGTGCCGGTCATAGCCTCAGGCGGGGCCGGGAAACTGGAGCATTTCTACGACGGCGCGGTCAAGGGCGGCGCCCGGATACTCCTGGCCGCATCGGTTTTTCATTTCCGCACCTTCAGTATCAGGCAGGTTAAGGAATATCTGAAGGGCAAAGGCCTGGACGTGATACTGTAGCATCGGCCATGGACGGGAATAAATACAATATATACCGCATCGATGATGCTTTAATAAAGGCCGGGTGTCATAGCCTATGCCGTGTCGCGGCATCATGGATGTAATAATACCGAGTTATATCTTACTTCTATTGAATCCCCCCCCTTTCACATCAAGGGAAGGGGGGATCATGACTGTCCAATAACTTCATACCATCGAATAAAATTTGTATCTTTGGCTTGACGTCCAATTGACGGTTTTGTGTAATGGACGGGGGCGTCCGTATCTCTCAGGAGGTATGCGATGATACTATGTTCAAATGTCAACGAAGCGGTCGCCCTCGCAATCCGCAAACTCGGCAGAAAAATTTTCGCTATGACTCCCATCGGGGTCGGGTCCGGTAACGCCTATCTGAATGCCCTGGCGGAGCACGCGAAAAGAGGGGAGATCGATTTCTCCGTGATAGCCGCCCTGACACTGGAAAAGCCCCGTCCTTCCGGGAGCCCCCGGGCCGAGGCCCTCGCCTCGATCTATGGGCGGCTCTTCAGGGACTACACCACCTTCCACTATTTTGACGAATGCGATGCAGCGGTCGCCCGGGGAGAGGAGCCGCCGCGCTATCTGACCTATCACAGCTACTACTACTCGCCCGGGCTGGGCAGGAAGATCCCCGGGATACAGTCTGATTACCTGGCTGTCAATTTCAGGGATACCAGCGAGGCGGCGCGGGAGCGGGGCCTGAACATGGTGGTGATGAAGGCGTCCCGGAAGCGCGGCAGGTACAACTGCGGCACCAACGTTGACCTCATGCTGCAGGCCATCCGCGACGTGAAAGCGAACAACGGCGTGGTCATGCTCCTGGAAAACGATGCAATGCCCTACTGCCGCGGCAATGCTGATATTCCCGATGACTGCGTTGATTTCGTGGTGAAGCAGAACGAGCCCCTCTTCGTCATGCCGCATCAGGCGCTGTCCGTGCTGGAGTATGCCATAGGGAACTATACCGCCGATCTGGTCCCTGACGGAGCCACCCTCCAGATAGGGATCGGGCAAATGGCCGATTCCATAGCCTACTGGCTGGTGAAAAAGGGACGGACCGGCATTAACGGTTATTCCGAGCTGATATCCCCGGCCTTTCTCCACCTGATACGCAACGGCGTTATCACCCGCCGTGACCACAAGGGGGCGCTCCTCACCGGCGCTTTTGTCGTCGGCGGCGAAGAGCTGTACCGGTACATCGATGACAATCCTGATGTCTGGATGACCGAAGTGCACGAGACCAACAGCAAGGATCATATCACGAGGCTCCCGAAATTCCACGGCATCAACAGCACCCTCCAGATGGACCTTTTAAGCCAGGCCTCATCGGAGGGATTTTTCCTTAACGACCGGTACGTGCAGTATACCGGCATGGGAGGGCAGTTCGAGTTCCAGGAGTCGGGCATGAAAAGCGAGGGAGGAAAATCGATCCTCTGCCTGAGGAGCTCCTTCCGGAACGAGGCCGGCGAGCCGATCATGAGTAACATCGTGCCGGTGCTGCGTAACGTGGTGGGGGTTACCCGCAACAAGATGGACTGTGTGGTAACAGAATACGGATGGCGCCAGCTCAGGTTTGCTTCAATTGAAGAGCGGGCCCGCGCCATGATTGAGCTGGCTGATTCAGCCTTCCAGGATGAGCTTCTCAGCACCGCGCGCGCCATGGGGCTCATAAGGAGCGGTTACGCCATCCCCCATGAATACCGGGACAACACCTATGAGTCCCTGGTTGATCAATTCGGCGATCTTGCCCGGACACTTCCATACCCGCTGGGATTTGGTTATAACCCGGAAAAATATGCAACCAAGGAGGAACAGGCGCTGATCGGTCATATCGGGGAGAATGTGTCGACCGGGGTCGGCTGACCTGTCCGCAAACATGCCACAGGGGGTGCCTGGCAGGAATTAATTATTGACAGAAGCCGGTAATGGAAATGTATGATATTCCATCTATCAGGCGAGGTGCATCCATGGCGTCAGTAACCGATTACACGAAAAGCAGCTATATCAAGGTCCTCGAGTCAACCAACAAGTTCAAGGCAATAGAGGAGCTGGCGCTGGTGTTCAAGGGCTGCGATGTGTGCGATGATATCGATACCCTCATCAAGGCCCTGAAGGAGAGGGAGGAGATCATGAGCACCGGTATCGGCTTCGGTATCGCCATTCCCCACGCCAAGATCGGAACGATACAGGAGATGGCCTTTGCCATCGGGATCTCGAAGGAGGGAATCGATTTCGATTCCATGGACGGAGAGCCGGTCCACCTGGTCATTCTCGTGGCGGCAGGGGAAAAGCAGCACAAGGAATACCTGCGTCTACTTTCCAACATCATGTCCATCATCAAGAAGGAAAACGTGAAGGACAATATCATCAACTCCCCGAACAGTGACAAAGTGCTGAAAATATTGCATGCGTACAGCTAGATAGAGCCCCAAATCTTTAGACCTCACCCCCTAACCCCCTCTGCATGAAATGGAGAGGGCGCGCAGAGCGCGGGTGAGGTCTGAGAGGTTGTTAGGGGAAGAGTGCTAAAATACTCTTGACAAAAAATCTACCCGTTAATTGTTAATAGGTGATTTACGCGTCCCCTGATACGGATGATGCGGATCGCCCGTATCTTCAAGGACTACCGAACTATTCCGCACCGAGGTTTAGGATGGCAGAGAAAGAAAAGGATTACAACTTTACCGAGATTGAGCTGAAGTGGCAGAAGCGCTGGGAGGAATCAAGGGCCTTTCTCTGCACGAAAGACCCTTCGAAGAAGAAATATTACGTGCTGGAGATGTTCCCCTATCCTTCGGGAAGGCTCCACATGGGGCACGTGCGGAACTACACCATCGGCGACCTGGCATCCCGTTTTTTGAAAATGAGCGGGTACAACGTGTTTCATCCCATGGGATGGGACTCCTTCGGGCTCCCCGCGGAAAACGCGGCCATCAAGAACAACATCCCCCCCTTTACATGGACGTCGGAAAATATCAGCTACATGAAACAGCAGCTGAAAAGGATAGGCTTCTCCTATGACTGGACGCGGGAGGTGGCCACCTACAAACCGGACTATTACAAGTGGAACCAGTGGATGTTCCTTAAAATGTACGAGAAGGGCCTGGCCTACAAGAAAAAGGCTGCCGTTAACTGGTGCGAGAAGTGCGGCACCGTGCTGGCCAACGAGCAGGCCGAGGGCGGCATCTGCTGGCGCTGCGAGAGCGAAGTAGTCCAGAAGGAGCTGGAGCAATGGTTCTTTAAAATAACCGATTATGCTGATGATTTA
Organism: uncultured Leptospirales bacterium; assembly: GCA_964654045.1. Lineage (GTDB taxonomy): Bacteria > Spirochaetota > UBA4802 > UBA4802 > UBA5550 > RBG-16-49-21. Next base: position 1,152 of record CAZZHU010000021.1, on the reverse strand, counting down.
TTGAAGGGCCATGAGGAACTTACCGCCGGCTGGCCGGAGCAGGTCCTCACCATGCAGCGGAACTGGATCGGCCGCTCCACGGGCCTCCGCATCAGCTTCAAGCTGGAAAGCGGCGAGGATTTCCCCATCTACACCACCAGGCCGGATACCGTGTACGGCGTCACCTTCATGGTTATCGCGCCGGAGCACCCGCTCCTGAACCGGATACAGGACAGGAAGGTTAAGGATTTCATTGCCCGAATCAGGAACCAGTCGATGTTCGACCGGATATCGGATGAAAAGGAAAAGGAGGGTATCGATACGGGCCTGAAGATCGTGAACCCCTTTACCGGCGATATCGTTCCTCTCTTCGTGGGCAACTTTGTCCTGATGGAATACGGGACCGGCGCCATCATGGCGGTCCCCGCCCATGACACCCGCGACTTCGCCTTCGCGAAAAAATACGGCATACCGGTGAAGCTCGTCATCGACAACCCGAAAGCGCCGATCGACGTGCAGGCCATGACCGACGCCTACGTGGACGAGGGGGTATGCGTCAATTCGGGCCAGTTCAACGGCGTCCCCAACATGGACGCCATAGAGAAAATATCCGACTTCGCGGAATCGAAGGGGTTCGCGAAACGGGAAGTGAACTTCCGTATCCGCGACTGGCTGGTGTCGCGCCAGCGCTACTGGGGGTGCCCCATCCCGATGATATACTGCGACAAGTGCGGCATCGTCCCGGTCCCGGAAAAGGACCTGCCGGTGACGCTGCCGGTCGAGGTCGATTTCAAGGGCGATTCCCAGTCGCCCCTCATGCACATGGACGAATTCAAGAACGTACCCTGCCCGAAGTGCGGCGGGAAGGCGCGCCGCGAGACTGACACCATGGACACCTTCGTGGACTCGTCCTGGTATTACGCAAAGTTCACGTCGCCCGATTCCAAAGAGATATTCGACCGGAGCGAGGTGGAATACTGGATGCCGGTGGACCAGTATATCGGCGGCATCGAGCACGCCGTGCTCCACCTGCTTTACGCCCGTTTCTTCTCCATGGTGATGAACGACATGGGACTGCTCAAGTCCCGGGAACCCTTTACCCGCCTCCTCACGCAGGGTATGGTGATCAAGGACGGCGCCAAGATGAGCAAGTCCAAGGGAAACGTTGTCGAT
>CAZZHU010000020.1:0-36309 GCA_964654045.1 uncultured Leptospirales bacterium | reverse complement strand
CTGGAGCGGAGCCACAGCTACAAGGACAAGGTGGCCCACGGGATCGTGCCGAACACCGGCCTCTACACCTACCCGGTCCTCATGGCGGCGGACATACTCCTCTACCAGGCCGGGATCATCCCGGTGGGAAAGGACCAGAAGCAGCACGTTGAGATCACCCGGGACATCGCCATCCGCTTCAACAACATGTACGGCGACATCTTCACGCTGCCGGAGCCGCGCATCTCCGACGACGCGGCGGTCATCCCCGGCATTGACGGGCAGAAGATGTCCAAGAGCTACGGGAACACCATCGATATATTCGAGGACGAGAAATCCCTCAGGAAGAAAGTGATGAAGATCGTCACCGATTCCACGCCGGTGGAGGAGCCGAAGAACCCGGAGACCTGCAGCCTCTTCGCCCTGTACCGGCTCTTCGCCGAACCGGCGCAGATCGAGAACCTGCGGGACCGCTACGAAAAGGGCGGCATCGGATACGGCGAGGTGAAGAAAGAGCTCCTCGGTCTCATATGGGAATATTTCGCTCCCTTCAGAAAAAAACGCGATGAACTCGGCAGGGACAAAGGCGAAGTGATACGGATATTAAAGAAGGGGGCCGACAAGACCCGCGCGGTTGCCGCTCCCACCATGGAGCGGGTCAAGCAGGTCACCGGACTGCGGTACGAAAAATAGGCGCGGTCCAGGGGCCGTGCCTTCAAATTCTTTATTATGATTTCGCGATATCCTCAACATTCCGCTGTTCTCCCCGCAGCTTTTCAAGCTTCTCGCGGCCTTTCCCGGTCGTCCTCAACTCAAATGGAAGCATATCCGAGAAGACATTCATCTCATCCCATTGATCCGGATTCTTGAGGAATCGATCCAGCTCCTCTTCCGGAAGGTCCGTGCTTTTGACCGGAGTGTAGTAATCCTCGTCCTCCAGTTTATATTCGGTTTTGATTACCTTGATCAATCCTTCCGTCATGAGAGATCCGATTACCGTACAGGCGAACCTGCATGTGTCACGATAGCTCAGATCCTTATCCCGAAATTGTATTTCGGCGACTAGGTTGCCCACGCTCCGTCCGAAATCGTCAGCCTCGATCAGGATGGATTCCTCGATATCCATAATATCAATCATGTTCATGCTCCTTTTTTTAAATGTACAGGTGTTTATGTATTATTAATACGAACAGAGGGGTAAAAAATTTAAAAATATTTAAAATTAAAATACCGTTTAAGCATTTTATCATGCGAACAGTCTTCAATTAGAAGCGATATCGACTATATCAAGGAAGCTGTACCGGGAAGCTGATGCATCCTCTCCGGCACAAGCCATCTGCAGCGGTGAATGAGTTTGAGTGAGAAGTCATATTCAAAGAGGGGCTCGGTTGCGACACCGAACATGGACACTGTTAAAAAGGTCAACAGCCTGCGATATGAGAAGTAAAGCATTATAGGCCCCCTCAATCCCCCGGAGGGGGACTTTACAACCTAAAACGCAAAAGCCCCCCACCGGGGGGCTGGGGGGCCATTTTTATAAAGCCTCGAAAAAATTCAATTAGAACTAACGGAACCCTCTTCCGCCTCCCCCTCTTTTCTCCCCCTTCGGGCGGGCCTCATCGACGCGGAGGTTCCTCCCTTCCAGGTTGAACCCGTCGAGGGCATTCTTGGCGTTCTCGGCTTCCGACTGGCTCGACATTTCAACGAAACCGAATCCCTTGTCGCCGATGATCCTCAGGTCAACAACCGTTCCATGCTGGGCGAAGAGATCCTTCAATTGCTGATCGCTTGCCGAATAGCTGATGTTGCCGACAAAAAGCTTGCTCCCATGCATACTATGCTCCTTACTGTTTTTCTGTTGGTATCATGCTTAACAATATCCTTAAAAAGGAGATAGTTACATGGGGTCAAAGACCTACATCCTTAGTTAAATACCATCAAGCGTGTTTTCAGCAATACTAGCATCCTCAAGTAAATTAGCAAGAACTTTAATTTTGGCCGGGAAAGACGCCCGATGTTGACCACCAAGGAAGTTTGAAAGAATGCCAGTGGCCCAGAAAATAATTGATCATCAATTTACTGACGAGATCACTGCTGTCCCATAGATTTTAGAACTTCAGAAGCAACTGTAAATCGCCCATACTTCTTCGACTGTTATCAGGCGGTGATTTTTTCATAAGCAATTGAAACATTTCACTATGAAACAATAAATTCTCGCTCAATATTCTGAAGGTTTTCAGTATTGGAAAAGATATTTTCGATTTAAAACGAATGTATTCCGTCACCGGACCACCCTGAGTTGCCCGGGACAATCTTTTGATTTATAGCTACTGAATGAGACAAGCCAGTCGGCCTTGATACCCTTATGGGTTTTCTGTTGTCTTTTTATGACCCGGTATTGGGTATTGGAATCTGGATCATTACAAGCCATGACCATGCATCCCTACAGCAGCTTTTTCCGCTTGAGAAACCCTCCGGCTACAGAGGCGGGACTCTTTTTCTCGCCATCGACTTCATGGTTCAGGGATTGCATCGCGGCGTCATCTAAAATACCCTCCAGGAGGGAGAGAGCGTCGCCGATTTCTGGATATTTCAGCAGCACATTTTTCCTTATGACCGGCGCGGCAAAATACGGGGGGAAATACCTCCTGTCGTCCCTGAGGAGCTTCAGTCGGTACAGCTTGATCCTGCTGTCTGTCGTAAAGGCGCATATAGCGTCCGCTTCGGCTTTTGAAATTGCCCCGTACATGAGGGACGGGTCCATGTCCATTATCTGCCCGAATTTGAATTGATACGCCTTCCTGAAACCCGGATAGCCGTCCGGCCTCTCCGAAAACTCCGCGGTAAAACCTGCCTTGAGGCGCGGCGCCGATTCCCTGAGATCGGAGACCTTGTTCCAGCCGTGCAGTTCAGCGTCCCTCTCCCGAACGGCGATGGCATAGGTATTGTTGAAGCCGAAGGGAGCGAGCCACTTGAGCCCGAATCGTTCATTATAGGCCAGTGACACCCTGCGGAAGACATCCTCCGGATCTGTTGATACCGGTTCCTTGAGGATTGCGGTGAGGGCCGTTCCGGTATATTCGGCATAGAGATCTATCTCCTGTTTCACGAGAGCACCATGGCACATCATGGTGCCGCCCATGTTGAAGACCCTTTTGACCGGGAGATTCGTCCTGGCCTCGATCAGCTGGGCCATGATTTCACCCAGGATGAGCTGCTCGGTGAAATTCTTGGACCCTATCCGCACGACATCACCTTCGGCTGCGGTACGGTGTGCAGACCATACGGATGGCGCAATACTTGCCACGAAGGGGAAGAGACCCCCGAGGAGAAGGAGAAGGGGAATGGCACGGGCCGCGAAGCGCGCGGCCATTTGCAAGGTTCCCCTACCTTCCCTTTTTCTCTCCGGTTTCAGCGACCAGGCGAGGAAACCGATCGAAAAATCTATTATGAGCGCCAGTACCGCCGACGGTACCGCCCCCAGAAGGATCAGTTTCGTGTCGTCCAGGGCGAGGCCCTGGTTGATGAACTGGCCCAGGCCGCCCGCACCGATAAAAGCGGAGAGCGTGGCAATGCCGACGCCGACAACCGCCGCCGTCCGGATACCCGCGATAACGACCGGCATAGCCAGGGGTATCCTGATCGATCTCAGCTCCTGGAATTGGGTCATCCCGATGCCCCGGGCAGCCTCAATAATTTCGGGATCCACGCCGTCCAGTCCGGTCAGGGTATTCCGCACGATGGGGAGCAGCGCATAGACAGTCAGGGCGATCAGCGCGGGCATAACGCCGATTTTGTCGAGCAGGGTCAGGAGAAAAACAAGCATGGCCAGGCTGGGTATGGTCTGGAGGATGTTTATGGCCCCGAGGACGGGGTTTCGGATCAGCCCGTTTCTGAAAAGCAAAATCCCCACGGGCATGCCGATCATGCTCGCCAGCAGCGTGGAGCAGCCAGCGAGCATGAGGTGCTCGCTTGTCCGGAGCCAGAGTTCCGGCAGGCGGACGGCGATATATGAAATAAACGCATCAAGTCCCATCATGCAAGGTCCTTTAAGAACTTTAGCTGCCGCTCAGGGCCGGTTATAAGATCGCGCACAAAATCCGTGGCCGGAGAATTGATTATTTCCTTCCTGCTGCCGATCTGTTCAAGGCGTCCCTCATGAAGGACGGCTACTCGATCGCCGAGGATTATTGCCTCGGCAATATCATGGGTGACGAAAACAATGGTTTTTTTCAGCCGGTTTTTGATGTTAAGCATCTCTTTTTGCAGCGCCTCCCGCGTCAGGCCGTCAAGGGCGCCGAAAGGCTCATCCATCAGGAGAAATTCGGGATCCGCCGCCAGGGCCCTGGCCACGCCGATACGCTGCTTCTGCCCTCCGCTCAGCTCTTCGGGGAAACGGGTGCCGTACGTCCCGGCTGGCAGGCCGACAAGGTCCAGCACGTCCTGAATGCGCTCCCTCCGTCTGTCCGGCGGCCATCCCAACAGGCGGGGCACCTGATCGACATTTTCTTCAATGGTCATGTGGGGAAAGAGGCCGATGCCCTGGAACACGTATCCCATGCTCCTCCGCAATCTCACGGGATCCTGTTCCCTGGCATCAACGCCGTTTACGAGGATTGTTCCCCGTGTCGGCTCGATCAGGCGGTTGATCATTTTCAGTGTCGTTGTCTTGCCGCACCCGGATGAACCGAGGAGCACCAGGGTCTCTCCCTCCGTGACGTCAAGGGAAAGATCATTCACCGCGTAGGTACGGCCGCCGTCGAATGTCTTGAATATGTGTTGAAATCTTATCATCAGGCTCTTTGATACGCCGGCATAGAAATTCAATGTCAGCAGGCGTCCCTCGACAATGAAGGGATTGCAAGGAAACAGTACTGAATCAACCCCCCACAAAGTCTGGAATTGACAGATTATTTTCGGTTAATATTTTCTCCAGTGACACAATGGTGTCAACGGATACGCCATACTCCTGGGCGATGCCGCTAAGATTCTCGCCTGGCTTAACCACATGCTCGATTATGTAATACCTCTCTTTTTCATCCGGATTTGAATAATCAGTACTTGATGAATGCAGGATTTTATTTTTCTCTATGTCATCCTGTATGATCTCATCAATCGGGTCTTCCGCAACATTCTTATAACCAGGAATTACTATAGTCAGGGAGAGAGCAATTATCGAGAGTATAACGACCAATTTTTTTTTGGAATACGAGTAACCAGGGAGCGCCATCGCTTGACGCTGATTTTTTTTGCCCTGAAAAGGAAACCATGACCTGATTTGATAGAATGGTCATGCTGAATTTTCCGAATTTATATAATAAACGATTTTTTTTCTTCATATATCAATCAGTTAAAAACCAATGCATACTCCCTTAATGGTATATTCGTATTATCGGATGCATGGTTAATTTTATCAATCCGGGAATCTGCCCCAATTCAGTTTAACTCAATGAGGCCGAACGACATTTATAAAGCAATTCTGGACATATGTCAACAGGAAAAATATTGGACCGGCGCATTGCCCGACGCACGGGGCGTGCGGCGACGGTATGTGTGCATACTGTTAGGGGATCATGATCCGGAATTTTTCAGCCACATGATCCCATAGGGCTCTACCGCCAGGTGGAGAACGCCCTTTTCAGCAGTCCATTCCCGTCCATCCAGCAGGTCTTTCCAGCGTGCCTGGTCCGATCCCAGGTCTTCCAGGTTGACTGCTGCCTCCACACTCCTGCCAGTGACCCCGGTCACTGTAAGAATGCGCTCCTTCGCGTCAGGCGATATGCGGAGCAGGGCAAAGAGTCCGGGCGAAAGCGTCAGAACGCGCTGGCTGCCGCCGGGATGAAATGCCTTTTCCCGGGACCTCGCGCGAAGCAGGTCGCTACCGCGCCCGAACAGGAGGGAAAGCCTGGAGCCGGCGTCCCGCAGTTCCTCAACAATGCGACCGGCGTCTATCACGCCCCGGTTCAGATCGCGTTTAACCCCCGATGCCTCATAGGCCGGGTAATCACTCGAAGACCCCAGCAGGCCGTGTATGTAGATCCCCGGCACCCCCCGGATCACCAGCGCGATGCTCCGGGACGCCAGGTAGCGCCTCACCTCCAGGTTACCGTTCCCGCCCTCCCTGTCATGGTTGATGGCGCTCCACCAGGTGGAGTTGATCTCGTAAGGCTCCTCCGACCCGTCGGCGGCCGTCTTGTACGACACGAGGGCCCCTCTCCGTGCCGCGTTATCGACGATAAACCCGATGTCTTCCGCGGAGAGGATACCGCGGACTCCCATCAGCCCGATACCGTCATGGGTGTCCAGGATATTAAGAAAAACGGACTGGTCGGACGGCGCCGTCAGGTCCCGCGCCCAGCGGGAGAGGGCGCCGGCATCTTCCCTGTAGAACGCATGGAGGACCAGCGGCGGCAGCGCGAAGTTATAGACCATGTGCGCTTCATCGAATCCATTCCCGAAATAGGATATATTCTCCCGATGAGGAACGTTGGTTTCAGTCACCAGCGCAACGCCGGAGGCCACCATGTCGACAACGTCCCTCAGGAGCTTCACTATCTCGTGGGTCTGCCGCAGGTGGACCGACGGCGTTCCAGGCTCGTCCCAGAGGTAGGTCACGGCGTCAAGGCGCAGCATGTCCGCGCCGCGCCGTACGTAGAAGAGCATGCTCTCGAGAACCTGAAACAGGACCGCGGGGTTGCGGAAATTCAGGTCGACCTGGTCCTCCGAGAAGGTGGTCCAGACATGCTTCGGCCCGTTAATCGTATCGAACCTGGTCAGGATATCGGATGTACGGGGACGGAAAATCATGCGGCGCTGTTCCTCGGTCAGGTCGGCGGGATCGTCATAGGAGATGAAGAAGTCCCGGTACAGGGGATTGCCGTTGAGGAACTCCTGAAACATCTCGCTCCGCGAGGAACAGTGGTTCACTACCGCGTCGAACATCAGGTCATAACGGCTCTTGTGCTCCCGTATGTCGTCCCAGGAGCCCAGCTTCGCGTCGACGCGCCGGAAATCAATCACGGCAAACCCCCGATCGGATGAATAGGGGAAGAAAGGGAGGATATGGAGGATGTTGATCATCCCCCCGGTATTGTCGTCGACGAAGCGGCGCAGTGAAGCCAGCGGCGTCGGCCCCTCTCCCCTGACGCTGTCGCCGTAGGTGATCAGGACCATGTGCTCTTCGGAAAACCTTTCGCGCGGATCGTAGCCCAGCTCCTTCCCGATCATCTCCGCCGGCTTGTGAGCGTGATGAACCTTCAACAGCCGCTCGAATTCCGGCGTCCAGCTTTCAGCGGCCTCCTCCCCGTAAAGAAACGCCAGCCGTTCAAAGATCCGGCGCCGCTGATCCGGCGTCATCTCCAGCGAGGGCCGGGTATAATCAGGATATTCATCGTAAAAAGTCCGTATCCTGGGCAAGGGCGTTTTTTCTTCCATGGGATGTCCTGTAATGATTTATAACGCGGCATGAACGGTATGGCACGGCCCGGGCCGCCGTCCCTTCAATCAGGCGTTATCTTCCTCGATGGCCTGCTTGAATTTTTTCTGGAAACCGGGCAGCGCCGCGCGTATACGCACCCACCCCGGCAGCATGGGGACTCCGATCGGGTCTTTCATGAATTCATCGACCCCCTGCATGAGAGCCTCGACGAATATCTCGGTGTTGACAATCTCTTCGTGCCGGTCATAGGCCAGACCGTTGAACATGGCGAGGGCATTGTATTTTTCTATGGCAAACCCCGATTCCTGTATATAGGTAGCCAGAAGGGTCCTGAAAAAGGAGCCTGACATGACGATCCCGTCCTGGGTAAGCACTTTGAAGAGGGTTTTCGCGATCTCGTTCGACATACGGTACAGGCCGGTATCCCTCTGTATTTTATCAATATTCTGGTGCTTGTGGTCGTACGTGTCCAGCAATTCCACCTGGGCCACTCTGTTGACCGTTGTTTTCGAATAGATCTCGCTCAGCATGGAAACTTCGAGGCCCCAGGTCGGTGATATGCGGAGGCCCCGCGCCAGGGTGGTCACGAACGCGAATTCACCGGAGAGAGCGAAGCGAAAGCTGTCCAGGAACTCGAGAAACCTGTTGTATCCTAAAATTTTCTTCAGGGAGCGGATAAGAGGCGTGTAGAACAGCCGGGTGACGCGTCCGTAAAACCTGTCAGTGGCCCTGGCGTAATAACCCTTGCAGAATTCATAATCCAGGGCCGGATGGACCACGGGATAAAAAAGCCGCGCCACCAGCTCCCTGGAATAATTCACGATATCCGTGTCATGGAGGCCGATGGCGTAGGTGTCCCGGTCCGCCAGGATATAACCGAGCGTCATCCACACCGATCTTCCCTTGCCCGGTGTGGTGAGATTAAAATCCGCATCCGACAATTCTTTGTACAGTGAAAGCATGCGGGGTCCGTCATGCCACACCACCTTAACTTCCCCGGGAAGCACGGATACTGTTTTTTTGACATACGCAAACTGTTCGGCATCGGCGCGGTCGAGGGAAAAAATTATTTTAGAAACATAATCGATTTGTTTCAGCTCTTGAATGATCCCGGGCATGGCAGGACCCTCGAATTCCGAGAAGAGGGCGGGGAGAAGGAGGACCATGTTGCGCATCTGGGCAAACTGCCGCAATTCATCCTCGATGGCGCCTATCGGCCTTTTGCTGATGTTCTGCAGCGTCGTTATTGTTCCGTTTTGAAAAAAATCCGCCATGACAACCTCCTGATGATTGATCAGATTGTGACCGCCGTCATCGTTTTGTCGAAAAGGCTAATGAAAAAGGTTTTCTTGAAATTGCATTAACAGCGCCGGGTTCGGCAGTGGTTTGTTGTATTTTAAAATCCAGCGTTGATGTGATTATTCGTATGATATATACCTTCCGACGATATTTGTCAACAGCAAAAAAAAGAAAGATTTCCGTAAGCGCGGTCCGTTTCATGGGGCACCGCATCACTAAAACGAAACCGGGGAACGGATGAGAACATGGCGACATGCCGCCCTTGTCGAAAATTAAATTTTTTGTCTTCTCATACATGGCCGTGTTTAAAATATTGACCGGGGTTCTACCTGTCGATAGTTTACCTTCGAAATAAAACACTGGATACGCATGCGACACAGAAAATACAAATAACACGATAGAGGTGGCGCCACGAAAAAACATAACGTCCAATTTCCGCCGATAAAAACAGGGCACCTTGACCAGGATGAGTCATATTTCTACCTGGTGCGCGGCAACGAAAAAGAAAAAATCCTGTTTCACGATTATGATAAAATCTACAAGGAACTGGTTTTTTCCGATTATTTTAATATCAATCACCTGGAACGCTACCGGCACCGAATTTCAATAGAAGGACAGCCTCTGTATTATTTTTCAATAGTCTGCTGGAAAGGTTGTTCTATTCCGGAAAATATTATTGAAAAGTATAAAAACAGATAGAAAAGGCCGGAGCCGAGCTGCCGGATATAATCCAGGCAGAGGGTAAGGATGGCCTGCATCGGACTGCCTGTTACGTGTAGCATGGAGGGTTCAGGCTGGAGAAAAACGATACCCTCTGCGTTATAATGAACAACGCGTCCGCAGCGGCGCAGTTTGATGCCTTCACGCAGCAAGTCCCGGCCTCTCCGGCCGGACCGGGTGAAGGATAACGGGTAGTGCCCGATGGGAAGATTAATTGTACGCCCTCCGGGGAAGAAATCTCCCCGCTGAAAGCTGCAGGGAATTTAGGCCGAGAGATTAAAAAATAATGTTCAGATAATAAATGATAATACAGGGAATGCGGGGCGGTAATCCATCCTGAATCAATAAGAAATATTACCCCTTTTTTACACTTTATAGTTTATCCCATCATTCCGAACGCTAAAGCAATAAAACCCGGACCGGATAAAGAAGCATGCAGCATCACCGCAGTCCACGTATTGTGCGTTCGTTGAGCAATGAAGGGGACAACGATTAACGTTGGCAAAAGTATAATTAAATTTCCAATGCCGAAAGCAAGATGAAATACTCCCCAGAAGAACGCATTGAGAAGCCATGCGAACTTTCCGACTTTTCGTTCCATTCGGGGCAGAATTACTCCACGCCAGACGATATTTTCGCCAAGGATGTTAAACGGCCAGTATACCGCCCATAGCGCGAACATCCATACATGTCCGTCAGTCCATGCTTTCACGTTACGGGCAAATGGCGGGTTGGAATCCAGGCCCAGTACCGCGCATAATTTGAACATGATGGCGCTTCCGATTGCCATGCAAATAAGCCCGGTCGAAAACCACAACCAGTCGTTTTTATTGAGTTTATGAAACAGAAGCCTTTCAGTTAATTTCCCGGTACCTTTTTCAAATCTCAGTATGATAAGACCGCCTGCCATAACCGGTAAAAAAATTAATGGTATTGAAAGTATCATCCATGACCCGAGCGGCATTATGCCGGTTCTGCTGCTAACTGTTGGAACACACCAATAAACCACGAAAAACTGAAGCAGGCAACCAGTAACAAAAATCATGATGTCCGGTATTAAATTTTGAACTTCCGGCTTTTTAATGTTATTCAGCATGTTCTTCACCATCCAGTAATCTGCCCCTATTCAGTTCAGCTCAATGAGGCTGAATGGCGTTTATATGAAGCAAATCCGGGCATATGTCAACAGGAAAAAATCCGGATAGGGGCCTTGAGAATTTAATAAATAGTATTGACATTGAGGCGATGTTACTTACTATTAGCACAAAATTCAATACGGAGACTTTATGTCGGTTTTTGTTAAAGCGTTGTTCCTGCTCGGGGATTGACTTCGAACCTGATTTATTGAAAAATTTTTCCCTCTGATATTTCATCACAAGTCTATCCTTCAAGCATTCTCTGTGTGCGCAGAGCAGAACACCATATTCCACAAATCTGAGTTTGTACCGGGGACCCCGGGATACGTGATCCGTCATGGATTGCCGTATTCCCGATGTCTTGCGCTGTTTCTTTACACATATTATTTATCTATTTGAGAGGAATATAATGTCAAGGTGTGACAAAAAATATAGGGATGAAAATAAACCGTTTATCTGCGAAAATTGCGGCAGGGGAGTCGTGCCTGCGGAATCGTATACGCGGAACAGGAATCACTGCCCTGCATGCCTGTGGAGCAAACATGTTGACCTTCGTACCGGTGATCGGATGTCGGTATGCAGGGGACTTATGGAGCCGATTGGCGTATGGGTGAAAGAGCGTGATGAATGGGCCCTCATTCACCGGTGCGTGAAATGCGGATCCATAAGGGCCAACAGGATAGCGGGGGACGATAACCGGACGCGGCTCATGAACCTGGCCATTAAGCCCGTGATGCTGTTCCCGTTTCCCTATGCCGCCCTGAGCGGCGATGATCCCGGACAGGGGAAGCAGGGAGGAACGAGATGAAGCGTTCGAAGCTGGGATGGAATGACTCGCTTGAAGAACAGTTCCTCCGCTGGAGCGGATCGGGCCTGGTCCCGGGAAGAATCGTAGGCGAAGCGGGCCATGCCTATGACGTTGAAACTGACGAGGGAAGGTTCAACGCCGTGGTGTCGGGGCATTTCCAGTATATTGCGGCGTGCCGGGCGGACTATCCGGCAGTCGGTGACTGGGTCCTCCTGCGCGGTGAAAGCGACCCTCTTCTGATTGAAAGGGTGTTCGAGAGGGGCGGTTTATTTTCGCGCCGGGCGGCTGGCAGGAAATGCGACGAGCAGGTCATAGCCGCCAACATAGACCTGATGCTTATCGTGGCGGCTCTTGACGGCGGGCGTAATTTCACGCAGCACGGAATCGAGAGATATATTGTCATGGTGCGCGAAGGAGGCGCCAGGCCCGTGATCATTTTAAACAAGTGCGATCTCTGCTCTGAAAGCGAGAGAAGCGATTATCGCAGCATGGCCTCTTCGGTTGCCGGAGATATACCCGTGCTCATGCTGAGCGCGCTGACGGGCGAGGGCATGGAGCAGATGCATGAATTTCTCACCCCGGGGATCACCGCTGCCTTTACCGGACCATCGGGATCGGGGAAGTCGGCCCTTATAAATTATCTTCTGGGGAAGGATATCCAGAGGACCGGGGCCCTGAGAGAGGATGATATGCGGGGGAGGCATACGACAACCAGGAGGGAGCTTTTCATGCTAAGCGGCGGCGCGATGGTGATAGATACCCCGGGTCTCCGGGAGCTCCGTCCATTTGGAGATACCGGGTCGCTCGATATGGCTTTTGCGGAGATTTCCGCGGCCGGGGGAAGGTGCAGGTTTACTGACTGTTCTCATACGAATGAGCCCGGGTGCGAGGTGCTTCGGCTTGTATCGGAAGGGAGAATCGAATTCGGGCGGTATCAGAATTTTATCACCATCAGAAATGAAATGGTGTCGCTTGAGATGATGAAAAGTGAGCAGGGGAGGCTTCAGAGAAAGAACCGCGACAAGGCGCTTTCAAAACTGGTGAAGAACTATCATAAAGATCACGGGAAATAGCTCATATGATCAAAAGTCGTTCAAAGAATCAGAAGGCCCATGCCCGGGATATTCAGCAAGGGGCACGGCATAGCATATGGCCGGGACGTTCATCACCGGCCGCGGGGCCGGAAAACCCATCCGTTTTTTCCTTGCAATAATTTACCGGAGGCGCGTATCATTCGCGGTCAGGGATATTAATACATCCGGGGGAGAAGCTCATGGAACAGCATCCGATCTATGTAGACGGGAAATGGATCACCAGCACTACCAAGATACGGGTCGTGAACCCCGCGACGGGCGAGCCTTTCGCCGAAGTTTCAACGACGGACCGCGACGGCGTTGCACGGGCGCTGGAGTGCGCGCAGAAAGCCTTCGCGCAATGGAGCGGCATGACCGGGATCAAGCGGGGCGATTACCTGCTGTCCGTCGTCGCCCGGCTTTCCGAGCGCTCCGGGGAAATCGCCCGTATCATCACCCTTGAAAACGGGAAGCCGCTGGCGCAGAGCAGGGCTGAGGTCGACATGACCATCGACCATTTCCGGTGGTTCGCCGAAGAAGCGCGGAGGGGATACGGACGCGTGGTCCCGCACCAGGCCGACGGCAAGAGGAACTTTGTCATCAGGCAGCCGGTCGGCGTCGTGGGGGCAATCTCCCCGTGGAACTTCCCCCTTGTTCTCGCCGCGCGCAAAGTGGCGCCTGCCCTCGCGGCGGGCTGCACGGTCATTCTTAAACCGGCAAGCCAGACGCCGGTGTGCGCGGTAGAGCTCGCGCGGTGCATGGACGATGCGAAGCTCCCGGCCGGAGTCTTTCAGCTGGTCGCCGGAAACTCGACCGAAATCGGGAAAGAGCTGCTGGAAAACCCGATATGCCGTAAAATCAGCTTTACCGGCTCGACGGAGGTCGGAAAACAGCTGATCCGCGGTGCGGCGGTCACCTGCACGAGGCTCTCCCTTGAGCTCGGCGGCAACGCCCCGTTGATCGTATTCGCCGACGCCGATCTGGCAAAAGCTGTCGAGGGAGCCCTGATAACCAAGTTCCGTAACACGGGACAATCCTGCATCGCCGCCAATCGGATTTATGTTGAGCGTTCAATATACGACGCCTTTCTCGCGGCATTCGTGGAGAGGACTAGACAATTAAAAGTGGGAAACGGTCTGGACGCGGGAGTGGACATCGGAGCGGTCGTCAACAGGCAGGCCCTTGATTCCGCGCTTAATTATATCGATGAAGCCGTACAAAAAGGCGCCCGGCTGCTCTGCGGGGGCGCCCGATGGGGAGACCGGGGCAGCTTCCTGGAGCCCACCGTCCTGGCCGACGTGCCCGATGACGCCCTCTGTTCGAGGGAGGAAATCTTCGCCCCGGTGGCTGCGATATATCCCTTCTCTTCCGAGGAGGAAGCGATACGCAAGGCCAATGATACCGAATTCGGTCTTTCCGCCTATGCCTATACGAGCAATCTAAGCCGCGCCATACGGCTCGCGGAAAAGCTCGAAGCCGGCAGCATCGGCATAAACGACGCGGTGCCCACAACCAGCAATTGCCCCTTCGGCGGCTTTAAAATGAGCGGCTGGGGAAGAGAGCTTGGCTCCGAAGGACTCGATTCATTTCTTGAAACCAAGCACATATCGCTCGGGCTTATCTAACTGAATATCCCGGTAATTCCGCTCCGCCATCGGGGAGAGGGCGGATTAATGCTTGACAACATGAATATAGTCATATACTTGTATACTCATGTATATGACTTACAATAACAGCCCTTCATGTCTGTCCGGCATGAACGCGGAGGCGCCATGCCAGCACAACCGGGAAACCTTAAACTGATACGGCCCATAGAAACGCCGGTGCCCGTCTACTTCCGCCTGTACGAGGCGCTCAAAAAAAAGATAGAAGACGGCGAATGGAAACCGGGCCAGCTCATCCCATCGGAGCGGCTTATCGCCGGGGAATACCAGGTCAGCATCGGGACCGTCAGGAAAGCGGTGCTCAACCTCGTGTACGAAGGGTACCTGTACCGCCTCCAGGGAAAGGGGACCTACGTGGCGGGAACCAAGCTCAGGAAGGACAGCCTGCGATATTACCGCATGAGGGAAGCCATTGACGGCAGCGAAGCCGAACTCGAAATACGATTCATCAGCCTGAAGGAGGTGCGCGGATTCGACCCCGCGAGCGCCTTCCTCGGCCACCGGCGCGACGCGCTGCTGTTCGAGCTTCGCCGACTCTTTCTTAATGACGGGAAGCCGATAGTCTACAGCGAATCATACCTGCCCAGGGAGCTGTTCCGGGACTTCGACCGCTTTCCTTCGGCCCGTTTCGAGAAAAGCACCCTCTACGAGATGGTGGAGCAGACCTACGGTCTTCCCTGCATTTACAACCAGGAGCTGTTCGGCGCGGTTGCCGCGGAAGGGACGCCGGCGAAGCTGCTCGGGGCGGGCGCAGGCTCGCCGCTCCTGTACATCGAGATGCTGAGTTTCACCTACAAGGACAGACCGTACGAATACAGGAGGAGCTACTGCGTGACCGGAACCCGCAGAGTGTTCGCTGAAATTTAACCGGTCTCGCCGATACGGGCCATGAAAAGAGATTATCCGACACTGCAATGCGACATCCTCATCATCGGGGGCGGGAGCGCCGGCGCAATGGCGGCAATCCGCGCGAAGGAGCTCGATCCCTCCCAGCGCGTGATCGTGTTCGAGAAGGGCGACATCACCTATTCCGGGTGCATCGCCCGCGGGATGGACGCGCTCAACATCGTCGCCGTACCGGGAATATCGGACCCCGACCTCTACGTGGAAGCCAGCCGCATGGCCTGCGAGGACATTCTCGACGAGCCGCCCAGCCATCTCATGGCGAAGCGGAGCTGGGATATGCTCAAGAAGCTCGAGCGCTGGAACGTCTGCTTCCCGCTGGATGAATGCGGCCGGTACGAGGTTCTGCAGGTGCACCCGAAGGGGCGCTTCTGCGTCACGATGAAGGAGCCGGAGCTCAAAACCATGCTGGCCCGGCGCGTGCGCGAATCGGGCGCGCGCGTCCTCAACCGCACGATGGCGCTCGAGCTCCTCATGCACGAGGGACGTGTTGCGGGCGCGGTCGGCATCAACACGCGGACCGGCGAGATCATCGCCTGCGAGGCAAAGGCGGTGATCCTCGCGGCCGGCGGCACAGCCCGCTTCGGCCTTCCCAACAACGGCTACCTCTACGGCGTGTACGACTACCCGGGGAACACGGGCGACGGCTACTGCCTTGCCTACCGCGCCGGCGCCGCTCTCTCCGGATTCGAGTATACGCTCATCTATTATATCGTGAAGGACATAAACGCGCCGCTGCTGTACATCACGCTTACGCGCGGCGGGAAACTCCTGAACGCGTTCGGTTTCGACAAGAGCAGGGAGCACCCGTCAATCAAGTCAATGCTGGTTGATCACCACCGCGAGGGGAGCGGCCCCATGCGCATCCTCCTGAGCCACCTGCCGGAACAGCGCATCCGCGACATCGAGGAGATCCTCTTCACCACCGAGCGTCCCGTGCAGGAGCGCTTCTACCAGGGCCGGGGCGTCGATTTCCGCACCGGCGAGATAGAGCTGTGGCCCACCGAGTGCTTTCTCTGCGGCGGGCACGGCCTGACGGGCGTTCGGGTGGACAGTGACGGAATGAGCACCGTCCCGGGACTGTACGCCGCGGGCGACACGTCGCTTGTGGCGCGCGGACATCTCACCGGGGCCTTCGTCTTCGGCGAGATCGCCGCGGAGAGCGCAACGGCGCACGCCGCCCGGACGGGGACCGCGGATGTAAACCCGGAGCAGGCTGCCGGCGTTATCCGCGCGAGAAACGCGCGCATGGCCCAGGGCGCCAACCCCGTGCCGGTGCAGGAGTTCGAATACAAGGTGCGGCGCATGATCAACGACTACATCGTGCCGCCCAAGAACGAATACAAGCTCGACCGCGCGCTCTGGTGGATGGACCGTTTCAGGAAGGAATTGTCCGAGCTGGTCAGGGTGCGCACCGTGCACGACCTGTTCAAGGCGTACGAGATAGAGAACATCATACAGTGTGCCGCGCTTTCCGCCGTCGCGTCGAAGGAGCGGAAGGAGAGCCGCTGGGGGATGTGGCACTTCCGCAGCGACTACCCGGAGCGCAATGACGCCGAATGGACAACGCATATCGTGCTCACCCGCGGCGAATCGCCGGAAGACGTCAGGATCGATCACCGTGCGGTGGAGCGCATGGGTGGAGGCGCGCGATGATGAACGGGAACCTGCTTGAGGCGCTGACCGACAATATCATTGTCGACAGGGACAAATGCGTGGCCTGCGGCATATGCGCCGAGCGCTGCCCGATGGACAACCTCCGCGTCACGCTGCCGCCGTGCCGGCAGCAGTGCCCCCTGGGCGTGAACGCCCAGGGATACGTGCGGCTCATTGCGATGGGAGAGGAGGAGAAGGCCCTTACCCTCGTGCGCGAGGCGCTCCCCTTCCCCGGGATACTGGGACGCGTCTGCTCCCAGCCGTGCGAAGCGGGATGCCATCATACGACCGTCGGGAGCCCCGCGCTCTCCATCCGCGCGCTCAAGCGCTACCTGGCGGACCGTTTCGCCGGCGAGCCGGCGCCGCTCCCGGCCATGGCGCCGGAATCGGGAAAACGCGTCGCCATAATCGGCGCGGGCCCCGCCGGGCTCATGGCCGCTTACGAGCTCAGGCTGCGCGGCCACGGGACCGTCCTGCACGACGCGGCGCCGGAGCCGGGCGGGATGCTGCGCTGGGCCATTCCCGCATTCAGGCTTCCCGCCGATATTTTAAAGAAGGAACTGGACCTTCTCCGGTCAATGGGCGCCGTGTTCGAGTGCGGCCGCGCGATCGGCGCGGACGACTTGACCGGCATGAAAAAGCTCTTCGACGCGGTTATCGTCGCGGCGGGATGCCCGTCCCATAAAACGCTCGGCATCGAGGGCGAAGGCCTCCCGGGGGTGCATCAGGCCCTTCCCTTCCTGAAAAGCGTTCGCGAAGGAAACGCGCTCCCGGTGGGGGATGCGGCCGTCGTGATCGGCGGCGGGAACGCCGCCGTTGACGCTGCCCAGACGGCGCTCCGGCTGGGGGCCGCGCGGGTGACCCTCGTGAGCCTCGAAGGCGCGGACCGGATGCCGGCCTTCCCCTGGGCCGTGGAGGGAATGAGGGCGGAAGGCGTCACCGTCGAGAATTCCCTCGGCCCGGTGCGTTTCCTGGAGCGCAACGGCAGGCTGGGGGGCGTCGAGTTCGTCTCCTGCACCAGGGTGTTCGATGATGCGGGCAGGTTCAGCCCCGTCTTCGACGCCTGCAGCACGCGGGTCATCGAGGCCCGGACGGCCATCGTGGCCATCGGTCAGACGGCCGATGCCGCTTTCCTGTCCGGCGCGGGTATTGTCGCGGGAGAGGCCCCGTGCCTTGACCCGGTCACGCTTCAGGCCGGTGACGGGAAGGTCTTCTGCGCGGGTGACGCCGCCAGCGGCCCGTCATCGGTCGTCGCGGCCATGGCCTCGGGGCGCAGGGCGGCCGTGTCCGCCGACCGTTATATCCGCGGCGAGGACCTGCACTACGGCCGGGCCGACCCGGGACCTTTTGAAACCGGCCATGAAATCATTGCCGGGCCGGAGATCGACAGGTCGCGCATGGAAACGCGGCTCGCCCCTTTCACAGGCAGAAGTGACTTCAAGGAAACCGAGCTCTGCCCCTCCGAAGCGGAGGCGCGGCGGGAGGCGCGGCGGTGCCTGTCGTGCGGCCAGGCCTTCGGGCGCTATCGCACCTGCTGGTTCTGCCTCCCTTGCGAGATAGAGTGCCCGCACAAGGCGCTCAGGGTCGAGATACCGTACCTGCTGCGATAGGCGGCACCGGATTATTCACAAGGAGTTGTGGCCATGAAACTGTACACGTTTGAAAAATCCTACGCGATGTTCGAAGAAGCGCGGTCACTGGTCCCCAACGGGATATACGGTCCGCGGACCCCGCATTTCCTCACCTTCGGCTCATACCCCTGCTTCTTCACGCACGGAAAGGGATCGCACGTCTGGGACGTGGACGGCAACGAGTATATCGATTACATGTGCTCCTTCGGCACCAACGTGCTGGGCATGTGCGATCCGGAGGTGGACGCGGCGGCCGCGGAACAGATGGCGCGCGGGAATTCATTCACCCTCCCCACCGACCGCTGGAACGAGCTCGCCTCCGTCATGGTACGCCAGGTGGACGGTATGGCCTGGACGGCCTTCGGCAAGAACGGCTCCGACGTCACCACCTACGCGACCACGATCGCGCGGAAGCACACCGGCAGGAGAATCATCATCAACGTAAAGGGCGCCTATAACGGCGCTCACTTCTGGTGCTCCCACAGCACGGCGGGCGTACCGGAGGAATACCGCGCCCATGTCCTGTCCTTCACCTTCAACGACCTGGACGATCTCGCCGCGCTCCTGGACAGGCACCGGGGCGACGTCGCGGGAGTCATGGTCACGCCGCACCATCATCCGGCCATGGCCGACCAGGTGCTGCCGGCGGACGGATTTTATGCCGGGCTCCAGGACCTCTGCAAAAAGGAGGGCGTGGTTTTCATCATGGACGACATCCGGTGCGGCTTCCGGATCCACGTGCGCGGCTCGCACCGTTATTACGGCTGCGAGCCCGACCTCGCCTGCTTCGGCAAGGCCATGGCCAACGGCTATCCCATTTCCGCGATAACCGGCAAAGCGGCGCTCAAGCCTGCCGCGGAGGCGTGCTATTTCACCGGAACGCATTTCTTCGCGGCCGTTCCCATGGCGGCGGCAATTGCGACCATCGGCATAATCAACCGCGACGGCATCATCTCGCGCCTGCACAGGCGCGGCGAGATGCTGCGGGACGGGATCACCGCGCAGGCAAAGGAGACGGGCCTGTCGGTGCGCTACACGGGCCACCCCGTCATGCCCTATCTCCGGTTCGAGGGCGACGCGGACTTTTCGCTCAGCCGGTTTTTCTGCGGGGAGGCGGCCCGCCGGGGCATCTTCCTGCACCCGCACCACAACTGGTTCGTGTGCGCGGAGCACACCGATGACGACATCGCCAGGACGCTCGAGGTGACGCGCGAATGTTTCGGGCTTGTACGTGAAAAAACCGGCGCGCAGCGCCGGACTCAGGAGGCGGACCATGATGAAACCGGTCATTGACGCGGTAGCGGACACGCTCATCGAATGCGGCGTGAAAACAACCTTCGGTATTCCGGGCGGCGGCGCCCTCTTTCTGTACGCGGCTCTCGAATCGCGGCAGGACAGGATTACCAGCATACTGGCGCGGCAGGAAGGAGCCGCGGCGTGCATGGCGGACGCCTACGGCAGGATTACCGGCATGCCCGCGGCCGTGATCGCGCAGGGCGCATGGGCCGCGTCCAACGCGGCTTTCGGCATACTTGAGGCCTACCTGGCTGGCTCGCCGATGCTCATCATAACGGACACGAGCGACTACGCGGGCCTGCAGCAGCACGGCCCGTGGCAGAACGGCACGGGCGACTACGGCGCCTTCGATCTTCCGAACATCATGCGCTCGATGACGAAATACACCACCGTCGCGCACTGCCCCGATGAGCTTATCCACGGCATCCGGCTTGCCCTGAAGCACGCCGTATCCGGCCGGCCCGGGCCCGCGTGCGTGTGCGCGCGCATGAGCCTTTTCGGCCTGCAGGTCGACGAGGCGGCGGTTAAGCCGGCGCTCTACCCCTTCGCCGGGCATGTTGCCGTCACGAAACCCCGCATGGGCGACGAGGACGCGGCGCTGATAGCGCGCATGCTCTCCGCGGCCGCTGCGCCGGTGATCATCGCCGGTCACGGCGTGCACAACGCGCAGGCCCACGGCGAGCTCCGCGCCCTCGCCGAGCTGCTGGGGGCCCCGGTGGCTACCAGCTACATGGGCAAGAGCGCCATCGAGGAGACCCACCCGCTGGCGCTGGGCACCATGGGAGGGATCGGGCAGAAGGTAGCCAACGAGATGATACGGCGCGCGGACGTGCTCCTTGCGGTGGGGACCGGACTCTCCCCCGAAAATACCATGATGCTCTCCCCGGGACTCATAGATCCGGCGCGCCAGAGCATCATTCAGATCGATATCGATCCGCGCAATGTCGGATGGACCTTTCCCGCGGCTGCCGGGGCAGTCGCCGACGCGAAGGACGCGCTTAATAAAATCGGCGCCGCGCTGAAACGGGATAAAGCGGCGATCGATGCCGCGGGACGCGTCGCCGCGCTCGCGGCCCTCAAGGCGGAACTCGGTTTTTTTACCTGCGATGAATTCTCTTCCGATGAAACGCCGCTTGCCCCGGAGCGGATCGTGAAGGAGGTTTGCGACGCGGTATCCGGCGATACGTTCGTATGCCTTGACGCGGGCAACAACAGGCAGTGGTTCGCGAAGCATTTCAGGTCGAAACGGGCCGGGCAGGTGCTTGCGCCGGGGGGCGCGGGCGGCGTCGGTTGGGGACCGCCCGCGGCGATCGGCGCCCACCTGGCGCGCGGGGTCGGGAAGGCGGTGTGCGTCTGCGGCGACGGCGGCATGATCATGATGCTTCACTGCCTGGAAACGGCGCGCCAGTACGGGCTACCCGTGACCTTCGTCGTGCTCAACAACGCCTCGCTCGGGAACATCAGGGACTTCCAGCCCCCGGACCGGAAATTCTGCACCGAATATCCTGAGCCCGACATAACCGCGTACGCGCGGGCGGCCGGGTGCGCGGCGTACAAGGTGCGCGCAGCCGCGGACCTTGGTCCGGCCCTCCGGGACGCCCTTGCCGGCGGGAAGCCGTCCGTGGTGGAAGTCATCACGAAGCGGGAAGCTCATTTCAAGCTGATGAAGTGACATCGGACCGCCGGCATGGCGGAAATTAACGGATCGGAGGACGCATATGAAACTCGCACTGCTCGCGATGTTCTTTCTCACCTGCCCCGCTCTTGTCATATACCTGTGCAACAGGTTTTCCATTCTCGACAAGCTCGGCCCGGCGCTCCTCTGTTACGGCATCGGTATGCTCGTCGCCAACATCGGCGTCATTCCCGAAGGCGCGGGAGAGGTGCAGACGAACATGATGAATATCAGCATACCCTTCGGGCTTCCGCTTCTCCTCTTCTCGCTTGATATACGGCGGTGGACCGGGCTCGCGGGAAAGGCCTTCCTCTCA
This sequence comes from uncultured Leptospirales bacterium, assembly GCA_964654045.1. GTDB lineage: Bacteria > Spirochaetota > UBA4802 > UBA4802 > UBA5550 > RBG-16-49-21. The sequence continues at coordinate 14,715 of CAZZHU010000020.1, read as the reverse complement.
TTCGGGCTTCAGGTAGCAGCCGTCCTCCTCGCGACAACGATCGCCTATCTGCTTCTCGGCAGCGCCGTCGACGAGTCCTGGAAAGTCGCGGGCATGCTCATCGGAGTGTACACGGGAGGCAGCATCAACCTGAACGCCATCGGCCTCGCGCTCAAGGCGAAGGAACACGTGCTGGTGCTCACGAATACCGCCGACATGCTCTTGTGTACGCCCTACTTCCTTTTCGTACTCTCCTGTGCGCAGCGTGTTATCGGCAAGATCCTCCCCCCCTTCTGCCTGCCCGCGGACGCGGCGGGCGCGAAACCCGGGGAACCCCTGTGCGAACCGGCGCCCGCGGATGATTTCAATGATTATTCCGGAATTTTCACGCCGCGGGTGCTGCTGCCGCTGCTGGGCGCCATGGGCCTTTCCGGCGTAATATTCGGACTATCGTACCTCGTCTACAAGGCGGCGCCGGCGGAATATAACATGGCGCTGTTCATACTGGCCGTCACCACGATGGGCATCCTCTGCTCCTTCATCCCCCGGGTGCGGAACATCAAGAAGATGTTCCAGCTGGGGCAATACATCATCATGATCTTCTGCCTGGTGGTGGGATCGCTGGCGAACCTGTCATTGATCGCGAACGCAGCCCCCGCCATACTCGCCTTCACGGGGATTGTCGTGTACGGGTGCCTCGCCCTGCACATCATCTTCTGCCGGATATTCCGCATCGACGCCGATACGATGATCATCACGTCCATCGCGGGAATATTTTCGCCGCCCTTCGTTCCCGTCGTGGCAGCGGCCCTGAAGAACAAGGAGATCATCATGTCGGGAATCATCACCGGCGTCATCGGGTGGGTCGTGGGGAACTATATCGGCATTTCGTTCGGATTTTTCCTGAAAAGTATGTCATGGTAACCGCGGGGCGGGATAACCCGATCCGGTGTCCCGGCTTGCTTCCCGGAGCATTTCCTCTCCGCGCACTTCCATCAGCCTGCGAATTTGACTTGCGTTTTCCAGGAACAATTACACTATAACCAGAAAGTCAAAGCATGGCCAGGGAGGTGGAAAAATGTGGGATGCTTCGAAGTGTGATCTCTGCGGCGATTGCCTGGTTAAGTGCCGCTATGCCCATTACGACAGGGACAGGGCCGTCAGCGAGATAAAGCTCCTCAGGGAGGGAACGGCGGCCGACATCCTCGATACATGCATCACCTGCAATGCCTGCTTCCAGTACTGCCCCACCGGCGCCGATCCGGCCAGCCTCATCTACCGGATGCAGGAGAAGTCCGGGAGCCCCATCTCCGTGAGCTTCAAGGCTTTTACCGATTCAGTAAAAAGAACATTTGAAAAAGGGAGCACGGATGTCCAGGTGATCGAGGGCGATCCTGACAAGCCCGCCCTCTCCTTCGATTCTTTTCAGTTCACCCAGTTCCCGGAAGGAACCCTCGACAGCAGGATGTTCAAAGGCATGACCCTGGTCAGGGGAAGAAAGTATGTTTCTTTAGTCGGCATGGCCCACATGGGCGGCGAGAGCCTTGCGGAACGATACGGCCGGAAGGTGATCGACGCCTTCGCCGGGCTGGGCAAAGACATCGTCTACGTCCATAACGAGGGATACATACTGGCGCACATCAAGGCCGGGGAGCTCGGCATTGACGTGCCCTACCGATATATGCACCTCTTCGAATACATGCGCGACTATCTCATGAATAACCGGAGCGACATCACCAGGCTGAGCAGGAGGGTCGCCTACCAGCCTAACTGCGCCGTCAGGTGGCTGCCCCGGCAGGATGACTGGCTCAATGAGATCTTCGAGCTCATAGGCATTGAGCGCGTATCAAGAAAATACGAAGGCGAGGATGCGCTATGCTGCGGCGGCCCCGCCCTCTTCGTGAACAGGGAGCTCGCCATGACCATGCAGAACGACAATATCCGGGACGCCATTGACAGCCATGCCGAGGCCCTGGTAACCATCTGCCCCATGTGCGAAGCAGTGCTGCGGGAGCCGGCCGCGAAGGCCGGCCTTCCTACAATATTCATCACCGATCTGTGCCGCATGGCCCTGGGAGAGGTATCGTGGCCCGCGGGCTGAACCGGGTACACCGGTCACCGATCCGGTCAATCCCCGGCATGATTCCAAGCCCCCTTTCCGGGGCTTTTGGATTGAATAAACCGGCCTGTTGTCCCGCGCCGGCTGCAATTTCTTGAAAGGCCCGCCCCGGAATTCCCGAAAATAATTTCGCGTACATGCCGGTGTTGTTGTATTTATGGCACAGATAAAAAAGAGATCAACGAACCGGCGATAAACCCGGGAATTCCGGGCATATGCCAACAGGAAAAAAACTGGACAGGGACCTTGAAATTTATAATATATTAAACAGGAAGAATGTTATGAAAAAAATGACTGTACTGTTATCTCTTTTTACTTACTTTTTAATGCTCATCGCGAGTGTCGCCAGTGCTGCCGAGGATGGCAAATCGAAATTTCAGAGAGCCGTACTCTCTGGCAAACATGCTCACGTTGAGGTAATGCTGAAATCCGGTTTCAATGCGGACACCCTTTATGAGAGGGGGGAGACAGCGCTGATGATGGCAGCAACATACCGTCTCAGCAGGATTACGGAACTCCTTTTAAAATATGGCGCAGATGTTAATAAAAAGAATTCATCAGGGAAAACAGCTTTAATGAATGCCTGCGGCCACGGAACTGATTATGTAAAAAAAAGCACCACTGCTGCCGATAAACTGGCCACTGTAAAAATTCTCCTTGATGCCGGAGCTGACGTTAATGCTCAGGAAAAGACTACATACTGGACACCTTTAATCTACGCGGCTTCTGATGGGAAAAACACAAACATAGAAACAATAGAACTCCTTGTGAATTCCGGGGCTGATGCAAACCATAAAGGGCGTTACGGCGAAACAGCCCTTATCAAAGCGGCTTATGTACTGCGGTACGACATTGTGTCTTATCTTGTATCAAAGGGGATAGATATAAACGCGGTGAATACAGTGGCCCAGGGAGAGAATGCCCTGTTCGCTGCACTTGAGGGGAGCACTGGTGAGGCTGTACATTTTGATAAACGTAAAATAAATGAAGTCCTTGAAAGCAAGGCGAAAATTATCAGGCTGCTGCTGAAAAATAAAATTGACACCGGCTACAGGAATAAGCTCCAGGAAAATGCTGTTCATCTTACAGTAAAATTTTTTGATGATACCGCTCCTGCCACACTCAGGCTTCTAAAACAGTTCGGTGCGGACTTTAACCTGAAGGATCACATGGGGAAAACCCCGATATCAATTGTGAATTCAAATTACCTTGGGGGGAATATAACAAAAAAACAGCATCAGGATATAAGTTCACTCCTCAAACAGCTTGGCGCGAAACCTGAAGCTATTGCGGCTGACATGACGCAGTTGCTTGTGGGGGCCGTTACCCGGAACAATATAGAGGAGATCGATGAGTACCTCTCGAAAGGTGCTGATATAAACGGGGAAACCGGGGATGGGGCAACTTCACTGATGGCCGCGATTAATTCGGTCCAGTTTATGAAGCTTGTGCCTTACCTTGTGAAAAAAGGCGCCGACATAAACAAACCGATAAAAGCTCTGGGCCGCAGTTCATTTCTTTTTGTGGCATCATACGGAGAAGGATACACCATGCGCTACTCGGGTTATCTTGAGCTTTATAAATATATGCTTAATAACGGCGCCGATGTTAATGATACATTAAAAGACGGCCGCACTCCCCTGATTTTCACGACATACCACGGCGATACTGAAGCGTTAAAACTGCTCCTGGCAAAAAGCCCTGGCGTAAACATTAAGGATAAATCAGGCATGACCGCGCTTATGTATGCCTGTAAAAACAACGCCGGAAAAGCTTTCATTGAAATACTTATGAAAGCCGGATGTGACATACACGCGAAAAACAATGAGGGTAAAACTGCACTGATGTACGCTGTGACATCTGATGAAGCAGATTCAATGAGATTCCTTCTGGATAACGGCGCGCGAATAAATGATAGAGACAATACAGGTATGACGCCTCTAATGCATGCTGCCGCCGATTACCCTTCGATGCGCAGCGCTGAAAATGTCAGGTATCTTCTTTCAAAAGGAGCGGATCCCGCGATTAACGACAGCCAGGGGCTCACAGCTCTTGACCATGCGAAAAAGGTCTTACAGAGATACAAAAAGGGAAAGACTGATACTGTTGATATGCTGAACAAACTGTCGAAGTGACGATATAGAAATCCTTGCCAACAGGAAAAAAAACGGGAACGGGGCTTACTTTCCGGTGGAGCTTTTGATAATTTCTTCAAGCTGCGAGATCTGGTTATCGACGCTGGAAGACACCCCGGTGAGCTTATCCGACATGGAGTCAAGATCCGTGTAAAAAGTCTTTATTTCCTGTAGCATCGCCTGGTACGTGCGTATTTCCTCGCCGTTTTTTTCCGTCAGGGTATTGATCATCGTGGTATACTGGACCGAGATATCGAAATAGTTCATCGGCTCCTGCAGGTTATTCCCCAGTGTCCCTATCATGGCGTTGAGCTTATTGAGAGAGGTCGCAACGATTGCCGCGCTAACTGCGCTTGGCAATGCCGGGCCCCAGCTTAAAGTGCATATACATGCCGGTTTGAATGTCGGATTGAAAAGGGATGAAGGAAAGGGAGTAATCATACAAATGAATGATGTTAATATAAACAATTCCGGGCACATGCCATCAGGAAAAAAACCGGACAGGGGCCTTGAAAATTCATCACATGGTCTGCGCCTTACCTGACAACTGTTATCTTATAACTCCATTCTCATTCTTATCATATCCCTGCATTCAATTCCATTTTCATATATTCTTTCTTTATAATTCCGGCGGAAAAAATCAAAATCCACCCCGACAATCCTGAAGCCGCATTTCTGATATAGCAGCATTTGTAAAACGCCGGGATTGCCGGTACCAATCTCCATCACCTTATATTTTTCTGCCCTTGCCTTATTTACTGCATGTAGTATAAGACTTTTACCCACACCTCTGTTCTGGAAATTCATCCTGACACTGACATTCATAATCTCGGCAATCGAAGTGCCGGTTTCTTTATAAACAAGTACTCCAATAACTTCTGCATTCTGTTTTGCGATAATGCATTTCCCGCAGGCCAGATAACTACGCACAAGTTCTTCTGAAGGATCAGCGTTTAATAACAAATCAAACGGTGCTTTCTGTTTATCAATAAGTTCTTCGATTATCAAGTCCATCATATCAATTTACACGATTATCCTGTATTTTCTTTTATATAGAAAAAATCGGGCTGTTGGCAACGGCCCGCGTGGCGCAATGGATTTTTGAACTAAAATGGGACATCCGATTGATTTCTTCAACACAAAAATCGATGGACAGGGGGCTCTTAGACAGGCAGCCGCTCGGCTTTCTCGATGAACTGCCGCATGTGCTCCGGCATGGCAACAGCGAAGGACATCGTCTCCCCGGTGGCCGGGTGGGTGAATTCGAGGCTGACGGAGGCAAGGAGCAGATACGGCACCCGGTACTTCTCCCATTTCTTGGAATAGATGGGATCCCCCACGATCGGAATGCCCTCGGAGGAACAATGCACGCGGATCTGGTGCGTCCTTCCCGTATGCAGGTCGATGTCGAGGAGCGTGAACACGCCCAGGCGCGAGTTCAGCACCCGCTTTACCGTGTATTCCGTGAGCGCTTCCCTTCCGCTCTGGTCAACGGTCATCTTGTGCCGGTACTTCCGGTGCCGCCCTATGGGCGAATCTATGAGGCCGTGGGCGGTTTTGGGCTTGCCCACGACAAGGGCGGCGTATTTTTTGCGCACCCTGCGGCCGCTGAATTCGCCGGTGAGGAACTGGTGCGCGGCATCGTCCTTGGCGACCACCATGAGGCCTGCCGTGTCCTTGTCGAGGCGGTGCACGATGCCCGGCCTGGCCACGCCGCCGATGGAGGAAAGGTCACTGATGTGATACAGGAGGCCGTTAACCAGGGTCCGGTCCCAGTTACCCGGCCCGGGATGGACCACCAGGCCCGCCTGCTTATTGATCACGACGATGGAACGGTCCTGGTATAGTATCTCCAGGGGGATATCCTCCGGCTCCAGCGCCAGCGGCTCCGGCTCGGGTATTGTGACGACAATGCGGTCGTCGGTTTTGACCTTGTAATTGGGCTTGATGATCTTTTCATCGACCCTGATGCTGCCGCCCCGTATGAGCTTCTGGATATAGCTCCGGGACAAATCCTGCTCCAGGGCCACGGGCAGGAACCTGTCAATCCGGTCAAGATTGTTTTCTTCAGGCACGATTATTTCAATTGGTTCCGCGTTCATGGAAATCCTGCTGCCGGTTCCTGTTTTTTCTGCTTCGCCTTAAGATGTGCTGTCTTTTGTATACTATCCGGCGATGGCGCCAGAATGCAACCATGTTTCTTGCCGGTCAGTGATATTATTGGAATGACGCCGTGACAGGTCAGGCGGTGAATGGGCCATGGGGAAAAAACCCGCCCCGGCCGGAGGGCATCTGCCGGAGCGGAATTTTCAATGTACCCCATGTTTTTTTTGTTTTGACAAGCGCGCGGAAATCCTGTAATGGTGCTATTTAAAAAATAAAAAAAACTGTCTGTTTCATTGGCGCATGTCGACCAGCCGACGCCTTCACCGGTTGTGCGAATATCACATGTTATGCGGTATCCAGGTATGAAAAAACGCTTCCCCCTTGCAGCGGTGATCATCTCTTTACTTCTCCTGATGACCTCCACCGGAACCATGGCTGATACCATCAAGCTGTACCAGGGAACCGTGCTGGTGGGAAAAATCATCAGCGAGGACAAAGACGCCATCACCTTCGCCAACGCGTACGGGACGTTCAGGATCAGGCGGGCCAGAATAGATGAGATATACAAAACCGATTCCCATGAAGAGGACATCGATCTCCACAAAAAGATGAAATTTCCCGTCAACGTGTATAAAATCAGGATCAATTACATAGCCGGGCAGAACAGAAAAGAGGGTAAAAAGCGGGAGATCATCCGCCTGAAAAAGTATAAAGAAAAAAAAGAGGCCCTTGAAAAAGCCAGAAGGGAAAAGGCTGAAAAGCTGGCAGAGGCCCGCAAGAAAAAGAAACGCGCCGCCCCCAAACGGAAACCGGCGGCGGGCGGCCACTGGACCGGCGGCAGGCTTTCCTTCTCCGGGGCATTCCTTTACAACCTGGGCAGCTCCCGCGGCGTCATGCCCTACGGATACGCCGGTTATTTCGCCCTTGACCAGGGCCTGGACTTCGCTTCCGGAAACCGCCATCCCATGATACCGGGGCTCCGGTTTGAAGGCGGTTACCTGTATTTCAAGAAATCATCGTACATGCTTTCCGGGTACGTTTTCGGCGGGGGGCTCATGTGGGCGTTCCCGTCCATGAAAAACAGCTGGGGCTGTTTTGTCCTTGCCCTCATTCCCGGGGCGTCATACCTGGAGGCAAAAGTCAGCTCGTCATTTCCGGGAAGCGCCGGAACGTCAACGGGCTTTAACTTTACGGCGCAGGCGATTTTCGGATACCAGAAATCTTTCGGCGTGTTTTCAATGTTCATCCAGGCCCGGTACATGTATATAACGGGCAAAAACTCCTATTTCCATTCGGTTGCGGGAGAGTGCGGTTTCGGCTTCAACGCCTGGTAGGAAGAATAGTAAACGGACGTCCCATCAGTCTTCGAGCTTCTCGATGATGCCGCGCTTTTCCATATCCTGGAGCGTATCAAGCTCGGACTCTATTTCTTTCCTGGCTTCCGGGTCTTCGACGTTCTCGAGGTCAAGGTCCACATCCTCTCCTTTCTTGACCATCGTTTCCGGCATCGTCTCCTGTTTGTGATTCACCGCCGCATCAGGCTTCTCCTCCCCGGGTTTTACGGGCGAGGAGTCCCGCGTCTGCTCCCCGGGTTGCGCGATATCGGCCTTCTTTTCCGGTCCCGCCTTTTTTTCCGGCGCCGCCTGTTTCCGCATAACATCTTTTTCTTTCTTCGGGACGATTGTTTTCTTCACTTCCAGCGTCTCCATGGCATCGGCGGTCATGGTCCCGGTATAGTCAACGCCCGACATCACCAGGTTAAAACTGTCCGTGTGCCTGGCGAAGGAGCCGAGGGGAGCGCGGCATTCAATGACCAGCAGGCGGTCGCCGTATTTTGACAGCATGGTGCGCTGAAGCATCCTCGTCCCGCGGAAATAGTAATCGAAAACGAAATACTTCACGGTGATGCCGCTGCCGGCGGCCATCTCCCTGGTCTCGATGATTTTCAGGACACGGCCGCCGATGGCGCGGGCGCGTCCCTTCCTCCAGGCGTCCAGGTCCAGCTTTCCGTCCCCATCGAAGCGCGACGCCGTGACGGTTATATCGACGCCTGCCGCGCGGACGGGCCTGAGGGCCAGGTAATGCCTGTCCCCGGCATCCTCGTAGGTTTTTTTCCAGCCACGGGGCAGGCAGACGCTGTAGTTGAATACGGTGTCCGCGTACCTCGCGCAATCATCGGCGCGGGCCGCCGCCGGAAACAGCAGGAAAAAAGCCAGGGGCAGGTATCGAAGGTTGTTCATATGTTCCTTTCGCCTGTTACAGGTAACAGTCATGTGCGATCTGGTTGCCGGACAGTGTATGTAAAAAGATCAGGAATATTCACGCAGGTCAATAACATTTTATCGATCCGCGCCAATCGCCATGACCTGCCGTAAAAATATGTTGATTAATGCCCTGTACCCTGCGACACTCTTTCATCCGGGCGGATAGTCCGCAGAACACAGGGAGGCATGCACATGAAGATAACGGTTCTCAACGGAAGCCCCAAGGGCGAAACAAGCGTGACGATGCAGTATATCAGTTATATCCGCAAACTTCATCCCGGCCCCGCGGTGGCGACGCATGACATATCCAGGCGGATTAAGGCCATTGAAAATGACGCGAAGGCCTTCCGCGCCGTTATGGATGATATCAGGTCCTCGGACCTCGTCATCTGGGCGTTCCCCCTCTACTATTTTCTGGTGCCGTCCCAGTACAAACGCTTCATCGAGCTGATTTTCGAGAGAAAAGCCGCTCACCTTTTCAAGTCTAAATTCGCCGCGGTCATTACCACGTCCATCCATTTTTTCGATCACACCGCGCACAATTACATGCGGGCGATATGCGACGACCTCGCCATGAAGTTCACCGGGTCGTATTCTGCATCCATGTACGACCTGGTGAGAAGTGCCGAGCGGGGCCGCTTCGCGGCATTCACCGGCCGGATGCTTGACGCGGTGACGAATGACACGCCGTCTGCGCGGGCCTACCGACCCGTGGCCGGCGCCAGGTTCTCGTACAAGCCTTCCGCGCCGAAGAACAGGATAGACAGCGGCGGTAAAAACATCCTTATCATCAGCGACGCGTCGGGGGCCGCTGCGAACCTCGGCAGGATGGTTGAGCGGCTCCGCTCATCCTACATTGACCCGCCGCCCGCGGTCAACCTCCGCGATCTCAACATCACGGGCGGCTGCCTCGGGTGCCTCCAGTGCGCGTATGACAATGCCTGCGTGTACGGGGACAGCGACGATTTCCACGAGTTTTATGAGACCAGGGTAAAAAAAGCCGATATCATCTTTTACTGCATGGAGACGCGTGACCGGTACCTCTCGTCTCTGTGGAAGCGGTTCATCGACCGCGGTTTTTACAACAACCATACCCCCGTGCTGGCGGGGAAGCAGATCGGGTGCCTCGTGTCGGGGCCGCTGGCCGGGCTTTCCTCCCTCAGGGAATTTCTCCAGGCCTTCCCGGAGTTCCAGCGGGCCAACCTGGTCGACATCGTAACGGACGAGGGCGGCGACTCGAAGGAACTGGACCTGCGGATCCGGAACATGGCGGCCTCCGCCGTTGCCCTGGCGGAGGTCAGCTACGTGGGCCCGCAAACATTCTTCAGCATCGGCGGCTGGAAGATATTCAGGGACGAAATCTGGAGCTGGCTGCGCTTCCCCTTCCTTGCCGACCACCGGTACTATAAAAAACACGGGATGTACGATTTCCCGAAGCGGCCCTTCAGACAGCGCATGATAAACGGGGCCCTCGCGGTGATGGTGAAGATTCCCGGCTTCAGAGACGTGGTCTATAAAAAACACATGAAAGAGGAAATGCTCAGGCCCTTTACAAGGATTGTACATTGACCGGGACATGCTCCCCCGGTATTCCCGGCGCCACGCCGCGCAAAGGATATTTGCTGTTTCCTGGTAATTATAGTATCTTACACGTACGTGAAAAAACCATCCGAAAAGGAGAAACACCATGATTGAAATCTTCAGCGGTTCCTGGTGGCTCATCGCCGCGACGGTATTTTTCGTCGTCATACTGTTTTTTTCAGGAATCAGGATCGTCCGGCCCACGCAGCGGGGCCTGATCGAGCGCCTCGGCAAATATGTCCGGTTTGCCCAGCCGGGCTTTCACTGGATCATCCCGGTTATCGAAAAGATGTACCGTGTCAACATAACGGAACAGATGGTCGATGCGCAGCCGCAGGAAATCATCACCAATGACAACCTCAATGCCCGGGTTGACGCGCAGGTCTATTTCAAGGTCAAGCCTGACGAGGACAGCGTCAAGAACTCGCAGTACAACGTCAACGATTACCAGTGGCAGATAGTGAACCTGGCGCGGACCACCCTGCGCAACATCATCGGCACCATGACGCTGAAATCGGCCAACAGCGAGCGGAGCAGGATCAATTCCGACCTTCTGCTGACCCTCTGCAAGGAAACGGAAAAATGGGGGCTGGAAGTGGTCAGGACCGAGCTGAAGGAGATAGACCCGCCGAAGGACGTCCAGGAAACGATGAACAAGGTGGTGAAGGCGGAAAATGAAAAAATCTCCGCCATCGATTTCGCGACCGCCACCGAAACCGCGGCCGACGGGCAGAAAAGGGCCGAGATAAAAAAAGCCGAGGGGATAAAGCAGGCGCGGATACTGGAGGCCGACGGCGAGGCCCAGGCGATCAAGCTGGTGAACGAGGCGGCAAACCAGTATTTTGTCGGAAACGCGCAATTGCTGAGAAGGATCCAGATGATTGAAGAAGCGATGAAGAACAACGCGAAGATCGTGGTGCCCGCCGGGACCGACCTGGTCAACGTCATGGGGGAAATGGCCGGGATATTCCCCTACCGGAAGAAGGATTAGTGCGGCCGGTCAGGTCCTTTCCGGCGGCCTCCCGGCGAGGAGCGCCTCGATACGGGCCAGGAGGTCCTCGCCGTTGAACGGCTTGGTGATGTATTCGTCCGCGGCGTCCTGCCGGCCTTCATCGCCGCCGCCGGACTCCATCCGGGCGGTGAGCATGATAACCGGAATACGCTTCAGGTCATCGCTCTCCTTGATCCGCCGCGTCATTTCGTAGCCGTTCATCACGGGCATCATCACGTCGGTGATAATCAGGTCCGGCTTCACCTCCGCCGCCGCGGCAAGGCCTTCCCGCCCGTTCGAAGCGCAGCGGACCGCGTAACGCCGTCCCAGCAGCGTGGCCAGGTACTTGCGCATGTCGGCATTGTCCTCCACGACGAGCAGCGACGCCGCCGGTTCGGCCGGCGAAACTGACGCCGCGGGGGGCTCCGGTGCCTCATGCGCCTCCGTCAGGTACCGGATCTCCACCGCGCACTGGCGGAGGAATTCCCGGTCGTTTTCCTCTCCGCGATCAAGGAACTGCACGCCGGGAAAGGATTCCAGGTGCCCTCTGCCTTTCGGCAGCATGATGGTGAACACGGTCCCGTGTCCCTCCGGGTTATCGCCGGCATAGACGCTCTTGACGGATATGGTGCCGCCGTGCAGATGGACCAGCTCCCTGACAAGGGAGAGACCGATGCCGGTTCCCTCGTGCCGCCGGGGCGTGCCGGCATGGGCCTGGCCGAACCGGTCGAAAATGATGTCCAGGTTTTCCGGCGGGATGCCCGATCCGTTGTCTTCGAATTCGATGTAGCAGGCCCGGTCATCGTCGATCACGCTGATGGTGATGGATCCGCCCGGTTCCGTGTATTTAAAGGCGTTTGAGAACAGGTTCATGAAGACCTTGTCCATCTTTTCCGCGTCGAAGTGGAGCCTGATGGCGTCCCGGGACGTGACCACGCGGATGTTCAGGTTCCGCGTTTTGGACGCGGAGCGGACGGAATCGATGTATGACGCGATGAAAGCGACCATGTCGTGCTCCGCCACGACCATGGGCATCCGGCCGGCTTCAAGCCTGGTGAGGTCCAGGAGGTTGTTGACGAGCTTCATGAGCCGCGCCGCGTTGCGTTCCACCGTCATGAGGAGCGTGCGGTCGATGGCGATGCCCTGGTCACCCCGGAGGGCCGATTCAACCGGCGCCAGGATCATGGTAAGTGGCGTCCTGATTTCATGGGATATGTTGGCGAAGAAATCAGACTTCATGCGGTCCATCTCCTTCAGCTTATCGTTGGCCTCCTGGAGCTCCTCGGTGCGGTCATGGACCATCTCCTCGAGGTTCTGGGCCAGGTCCCGGTTCTTCTCCAGCTCCTCCTCAGCCAGGTGCAGGGCGTGGCTGTTGATCCTGAATATCTGGTAGGATATGATACTGATGAAAACGATGGCAATACTATTGTCAATAAAGTAATCGGTCAGGGAAAACAATGAAAGGTTATACAGGTCCTTCGCCCTGGCGCAGAAGAGCGCAAATACGATAAGGTTGACGATGCAGTATATCACGATGCTGATTTTATGCCGCGATACCACGACCGGGGTCAGTACCAGGAGACCGATGACATAAACAATCGTATCCAGGACTACGATGTTTTCGGGGGCTATCTCAAAAAAAATAGAGGCCCATGCGCTGGCAAGGCATATGCACAGAACGAGATGGGCGGAAAGGCTGAACCTGCCCGATTTCAGCAGAAACAGCGCAATGCCCATGAAGAGCAATCCGGAAACCAGGGGAGAGATCACCTCCACCGTGGCGTTGTTCCGGACATTTTGCGAAATGATGAGGATACACAGGAAGATGATAATAATGAAGCTTATTGCCAGGATGAGCCTTGATTTCTGCTGGATGACATAACCGGCATTCTTGTAGCGCCTCAAAAAGTAATCGGCCAGCTTCCACATCTACCGCCTCGGCAGGATAGAGTGCGCGGTGGAATGTTGCTGCGGCAGGTAGCAATACCGATAATAAACGGACATGGGAACCCCTCTTTAAAAAGATACACTGTAATGATCAAATGTCAATAAAAAATATCGCGGCGGGAATATCATTGTTTAAATAGTAACATCCCTGCCTTCACCGGTACTTATTATCATGTAAAAACGCATATTATGCACAGCACCCAGTTATCAATTACGTGCGGTATGTATTCATGCCTGTCCCGGCTTCAGGCCGGTCCATGCCGGGTAGCAGGGAACAGAAAAATGTTGTGGACAGCGGGTGCGGCGGTTGATGTATTCATACCGGTTGATCAGATGACAGGGTCATAATCCGGACATACCGGGCGACACGGCCCGCATGCTTAGTATCCGGGACCGGGGGGACCCTGGAGGGATGGAATTGTGGAAACAGCAGGCCCGATTGCAGTATTAATCAGGAAAAGGATCCACCAGATCAGCGCCTACATCGTGACGCTGTATTACCTGGAGATAGTGTTTCTCATGTTCGGGCTTATCTTTCTCTACGGCAAGGCGGCGTCAATCACGGCGGGAATACTGCTTACCCTGCTTCTGACCTATCATATCATCCAGCTGTTTTTTAAAAACAGCCTTCACCGGAAAATTCAGCTCTATCTCATCGACATCCACGCAGCCTTTGCCGCCGGATACCTCTTCTACAACGCACTCCAGGGCGTTGACACAACTCCGGCGGCCCTGATCATTCTGATAACCAGGTCCCTGATCCTGGCCTGCGAGCTTCCCCTGCTCTATTATCTCTCCGGCGACGAGGGGGCCGGGGCGTTCCGGTAGACCGGGGCGTCACCTCGCCCGCTTCGGCTCCCGTATCTGGGGATACACCACCCTGGCGTATTTCTCCTGCCTGATAAAATCCCTGAGCTTGTAGAGCGTGTTGTAGGGAAGATCGACCACGGCCATGTTCGCCAGCTCCGGCGTAATGTAGCCGCCCGGTTCGCTGTGCATCTGGTATGTCACCAGCACATCACTTCCGTTCATCGGCATGAAGGTCCAGAGGGCGCTCATCTTCGGCACCCTTACTCTGTCGGGGACCGGCGGGATGTAGTCGGCTTTCCCGGAGGTGCGCAGCGTCACGGCCAGGGTTTTCGGGTCCTGCCCGATGATGGAATAGGATATGAGGTCGCGATTCGTCACCGGCCAGGGGGCCCTGGTCACCGTATAGGTGTACCGCTCGTAGAGGTTCACCGTTTTCAGAAGCCTCGCCTCGATCACTTCGTGCATCCAGGCCGTGTAGGTCGATGGGTCGTCGAACACGGCAACCAGGCTGGTGAGGCGCGTGCGCTTGAGGAGCATGATTCCCTTGAACTCCTGGAACCTGGACCCGGCCACGTCCCTCACGTACACCTCGATACCGGAATTTTTCTTTTTCAGCTTCCAGTCTGTCTGCGCCGAAGCATCGGCACTCCACGGGCCGGTTATCATCAGCATCATCAGGAGTAACAGTTTCAGTTTCATCATACCAGTTGCCATTCCGCCTATAGAAACAAATGGATCGGGTTTAGATCAGGACACCCGCCGGCCTCATCCGGGAGCACGTTC
>CAZZHU010000019.1:0-36385 GCA_964654045.1 uncultured Leptospirales bacterium | reverse complement strand
CCGGCGCGCCTGTCACCTGGGGACAATTCTTTTACTGGAACCTGATCCCGGTGACTCTTGGAAACATCATCGGAGGCTTTATTTTTATCGGGGCGGTTTACTACATGACATTTAAAAACGAGCTGCCTAAAGAAGCATAACTTTAACCGGAAGGGCATTGCATTGCCCGCGGACCGGTGTAGAATCCATAGAATCCGATTCGCCCCTCATGAGAGGGGCATTTTTTTATCCTTCCATTAAAAATGATGCGGGAAGTGGGCCATGCAGGCATGACGGCGCGGGTCGGGTCGGGGGTTTCGACAGGTAAATTGTTATTGATAATTCTGTACCATGGACAATAAATGCTACAATTCATGGTCGAGGCTGAACGCGTATGAAGCGACATTGTTGCAAAGAAATCAGGTCATCACGGCACATGCGGAGCCGCCACGGTCAGATGGCCCTTTGTCTTCTGCAGGCTGCCGCGGCGCTGGTCGCGGTGTTTTGCGCAATTCCTCTCCACGCCGTCGACGAAGACGTGAAGAAACTGCTCCGCAAGGCGACCGGCATCACCGATGAGGATGTCTCGACGGCGGCAGGAAAAAAAGTCATATCCCTTTTCGACGCCTATGCACTGGCGGTCCACAGGACCGAGCGCATGGCAATCGAGGGGGAGAGCGCGATCCAGGCGGAGGAGCGGAAGCTCCAGTCCATCGAGTCGTTCCTTCCCTATTTTTCGCTCAGGGCGAACAAGGCGTTCCCCGGGCCCGACAGCAGGTATATTAACCTGGCGCGGTCCGCGGTGAGCCTGTACCTGCGCCAGCCGATCGTTACCGGCCTGAAGGAGGCTTCCCAAATAAAATCCGCATGGTCGGACAGGAGGATCAGGGAGTACCAGCTGTATAACAACGCGAGCCTCCTGCTGATGGACGTGGGGACTGCCTACTACTCGGTCCTTCTCCTCGAGCGGGACCTGAAAAACAACGAGCAGCTCCTTGACCTGCATGCCAGGACGGTGAATGAAATAAAACGGCGCGTCGAAATCGGCCGGAGCAGGCAGAGCGAACTGCTGAGGATGAACGCCCAGATATACACGCTGCAGGCCCGCGTCAAGTCGCTCCGGACGGGACTGGAACACGCGAAACTTGTTTTCGCCACGCTGACCGGCATTGAATCCGACTATACCCTTTCGGACCCCGTCAATTTGAATGACCCCGCGCAAAATCTATCCGACGCGCCGAAAATAGCCGAGGACCGGTGGGACGTGAAGGCCGCGAAAGAGCAGATGGAATATTCAAAGTCCGGCGTTCTCGCGGCCTACGGCGCGCATCTCCCCTCCGTGTATTTTGAAGGGAGCTACTTCCTGTGGCAGGATTCGCTCTACAAGACCGATAAAAGAAAGCAGATGACGCAGCTTGCCCTGTCATCCAATCCGGCCGGTTCCCTGCTGGGATCCAGGCTGAACAACGGGAACCCGACCAGGTCCCGCGACTATTACTTTTCGCTCGGCGCGGAGCTCCCGATCTTCGGGGGCGACATCACCTTCGCGAAGGTGAGGGAGGCGAATTCGAAGAAGCGCCAGTCCGACCTGGCTTTTTCCCAGGCCCTTCGCCTCGCCCGGAAGGACATCATGGATTCGTTCCAGAGCTGGGAAAGCTCCAGGATCGAGCTGGAGGCGTACCGGAAAGCCCTGGCCTCGGCCGAGCAGAACTACCAGGTCGTATCGGTGGAGTACCGCCTGAACCAGGTGACGATCCTTGACGTGCTGGTGTCGCTCACCAATCTGCAGAGCGCGCGGGACGAGTACGAGCGGGCCCTGCTGCAGCTCAAGCTCAACCGCGTGCGCCTGGGCGTTTCCATCAATGAATTCACCGGTGATAAAATCAGGGCGCTGAAATGACCGCCCCGGCGCGGCCGGCGGCGGAACGATCAGAAGGTGTACCCGATTGATACATGCAGCACGCCCAGGTCCTCGCCCTTCAGCCTGTTTATCTTGAATCCGTAGAGAAGCCCGATGGGCCCGACGGGTGTCACGTAGCGCAGGCCCGCGCCGGCCGACATGCGCAGCCGGTACCAGTCGTGGAAGGTGTTGTCGATCCTGCCGGCGTCAAAAAAACCGCTCAGCTCGAAATTGAATCCCAGGTCGATCCGCGCCTCTATGCTCGCGGCCAGCATCGCCCGTCCCCCGACAGGGTTTTTGAACGCGTCGTATTTCAGCATGTTCTCCTTGAATCCCCGCACGTCGGCTATGCCGCCGAGGTAATACAGCTGGTCGCTGATGATCCCCTTCACCGATGCATAGGGCTGGATATAGCCGAGCATGGCCTGGGCCGCGAAGGTCAGGCGCTTCCATGGCGTGACATAGAATTTCAGGTTGTAATGGTACCTGATGAAGTTGTCCGAGTACTCGCTGCCGAACAATTGTGTTTTCGGCCTTGCAAGGTCCACCGACAGGTCGATGGACAGGGAGGTCGTGAAGCCTTTCCGGGGGCGGATGAAGGAATCCCGCCGGTCACAGGAGAGGGCGGCCGAGAAGAGGAGGATCCTCCTGAGATTGAACTGGCGGGTCTTTTCAACGTCGGTGATGTCCTCCAGCGACAGGTACCCGAGCATTTTGCGCTCCTGGTAGCTGGCCGCCAGGCCCGCGGTGAGGCTGTCAAACCAGGTGGATTTCATTGAACAGGAAGGGCCGTACACGAGGGTGCCGAAGGTCTGGTTGAATTCTTTTATCCTGTCGATCGAAAAGCCCGCGGTCGCCGAGGCCCTGCCGCCGATGAGCCTCGGTTCGGTAAATCCCGCAGCCCCGCTGTAGCCGGTCTGCGCCGCTTCCCCCCTGATCCAGACTGACTTGTACCTGCCCAGGAAATTCCTGTCTTCCAGGGCCGTTTTCGCGTACAATCCCTTTTCCGAGTTGTATCCCCCTCCCATGCTGAAAAGAAACGGTTTTTTCTCTACCACGTCAATGGCAAGGTCCGCCCTCTCCTTTTTTTCCTCGATGCCGAAGGTCGCCAGGTTGACCGACTGGAACAGCTCAATGTCGCTGATGTTCTTGTATTCTTCAAGCATCCGTGAAATGGATACGGGGTCTCCCGGTTTCATCGACAGCTGCTTCCTGAGGTAGGATGTCCTGGTGCGGAGGTTTCCTGAAAAGCTGACGGACCCCAGCCGGACCTGCTTCCCTTCGGTTATGTGAAATACGATGGCGGCCTTCGAACGGTCATCGGTGATGGCGGCGGTTCCCTTGACCGTGACATGGGGATATCCCATGGCGGAAATGAGGGAGGATATCTCGTTTTCCGCGGCGGCGACGTCCGACTCCTGGTAGGGGTTGCCCGGGGTCACTGATATTTTTTTCAGTATCCGGTCGCCGGTGACAGCATGATTGCCGGTGAATTCGACCGACGATATGCGCGTCGCCGTCCCCTCGAAGATGATAACCTGTATCGAGGCCCGCGTCCTGTCCCTGCTCAGTCTGACGCTGGACGTGACCCTGGCGTCCATGAAGCCCTTCCTGCCGTAAAAAGACCTGATGACGAGAAGGTCATTTTCAAGAATGCCGGCATTGAAGGTCTTTTTTATTATTCTCCCCGAGGCCCTGGTGGCCATCATGGCCAGTATTGTTTTTTCGCTGAAGGACGCGTTCCCGGTTATCTGCAGCCGGTCGACATCAATGCGGGGCCCTTCATCGATGACAAAGGTCAGGGCTTTGCGCTCTTTCTCCCCCTCCCGGGTCCGCCTGTAGTCCAGTTTGACCTGCGCGCCGGGGTAGCCCTTCGATTTGTACAGGCCGCTTATGTTCTGTGCGCTTTTTCTCGCGCCGGCATCGCCGGCATTGCCCCGTTCGGACAGCACGAGGCTCTTACGCAGGGTGATGTCCCAGAAGCGCCTGTTGCCGGAAAACCTGATTTTGTATTTCGGTCCTTCATGGATAATGATGCCGATATCGACGAGGCCGGTTGTGCCGTCCCTGTTCAGCGTGTACCGGACCTCCGCCTCGGGATAGCCCCTTTTCCAGTACAGCTTTTTTATCGCGGCGATGTTGTTCCTGAATTCGGATTCGATAAAGCGGAATGTTTCCGGGAATAACCTGCATTTAATTTCGATGCCGGTAACAGCCCGGTTCCCGCGTATGGTGATGTCCCCGTATGCATAGTGAGCTCCCGCCCGTATGGTGATGTACACCGTGTAGTTGCCGTCCCGTCTGTTTCTCTCCGCCCTGGCCGTCACCGCGGGATCGATGTATCCCTCGGCGATGAATTTTTCCCTGACCAGTTTCTCCTGCCCGGGCAGCTGCTCCGGTTTGAAAACGGCGCCGGCATAGATGGACATGACGCCGGTAATCTCGTTTTCCAGTATCGCCGCGTTTCCCCGTATGACAATATCCCTGATAAATCGGTATGGCGTCAGGTGAAATTCAAGCGACAGCGTTCCTCCGTCGAGTCGCGCGGCCGCCCCTATGGCGGAGAATTTATTGAGCAGGGCCAGGGACTTCTTCGAATCATCAAGAAGGGCGGTGGAAAAAACGTCCCCTTCCCGGAGATGGACCGCCTTCCGCGCCATGTCTGCCCATTCGGGTTCGCATTCATGTTCGTTGAAATCATGGAAACGAATGGAAACTGAGCCGACGCGGGCGCCCTGGAACCGCGTCAATGGATCATTATTCGCCGCGGCGGCAATGCCCGCGGCAGGGACGGCGCCGGCCAGGAAAACGGCGATGATGAAAAGGAGCGCGCGGGTTCCAGGGGTTTTGGGCCGGGGTCCGGGTGTCATCATGACTTAACGGAATTCCTTGTTGTACTGCATGTCGATCCCGATCTTTCCCTTCGAGTCGTAATCGAGGTTCAGCAGCATGCTGTCGTTCAATCTGTATTTCACCGCCGTGCCGGTCTTGATTTCGCGGCTCTCCTTCCCGATGGAGTAGTAAACGCTGAAGCGCCTGTCCAGGTTTTTCCCGATAGTCACGACCTGGCCCCCGGAGGAGCCCCTGCCGCGGGGATCCCGCGCTTTCACCTCGATGCTGTCGATGCCGGTCGATTTTTTTATCCGCCCCCCGTAGTTGAAGGCGATCATCTGCCCGAGGAGCTCGCTGTACGAATAGGTCATGCTCCCCCCGGTTGTTTTCCCGAGCATGACCAGGGAAAGAATGTTGTTGCTGTCCAGCATCGGGCTGGATGACAGTTCGTATTTAAGGGTGGCGGGGGTTCCCGTGACTGCTATCGAGACCAGCCATTTCTGTATCCTGGCGCTGCTCCTGATGCTGATCATCGGCTCGATCCTGTAGGGATTGATGAAATCAATTTTTCCTCTCGTGATGTCGAAGTCCCTTCCGAGGTAGTGGACCACGCCGCTTTCAACACGCGCGCCGCCGCCCAGCAGGGGCTTCCGCAGCGTGCCGGTCATCCTCAGGTCCGTGCTGATCTTCAGTGTGGCGATATTGTTGTCTATGGCAAAGGGCCGCTTGCTGAAAACCGTCACGTCAATGGCGGTGGTGTCCAGCACGGTTTTGCGCGACGCATCCCGGAGTGTCCCGGGCACACGGTCTGCGGGTTTCCCGATGTCCTGGAGGGGGTGAAGGGCCAGGTCCCGGTAGTAGATCCCGTCAAGAAGCGTGAAGTTTCCCCGTATGACAGCCCTGGTTTTGGCGCCGGTTATCCTCGCGTCCGCGTCAAAGGTCAGATTCATCATGTCCGGTATTTCGACGGGGATGTTCCGGGCCGCGGCGTCCACGCGTATGTCGACGGGATCCAGTCCTCTCATGCCCATGGAGCCCTTTATCCCGAACCGGCCCTGGCCCATGAGCCCGTGGATATCATTTATGATTACCCGCCCGGGGGCGAACAATATCCTGCCGTTCAGGCCGCGCACGTCGTTGTTTATCGCCGGGATGGAAAACCCGATATTGTCCAGCCTGACCTCGGCTTTCGCGTGCGGGCGGGGCCAGGTCCCCGCTATCCCGCCCTTCAGCGCGAGGGTCCCGGAAAAATTCATGGGATTGTCGGTGAACCGGTTGGCCAGGTCCAGGGGGATGGAGCCGTCGAGGCTGATGGTGAAGGCGTTATGGATGTTTCCCCCGCCGCCGATCCTGATCCAGCCGCTGTCGAGAAGCGCCAGGTTGATGCCGGGAATGGCGAGGACGCCGCCCTTCAGCCTGGCGTCGAACATGGCGGACCTGACCAGCCGTTCGCCGTCGCTGAACAGCTCAAGCCGCGACAGCCTGATGTCCAGGCCGGACCTTTCCGGGGATGCGGCGCTCCCCTCCGCGCGTATGGTTCCTGACACGGTGCCGCCGAGGTTTTTTCTTCCCGCCGCCGACAGGAGCGGGGCAAGGTCGGTCCTGTTGAAGAGCGCCGCGATCATGAAACGCCTGCGTGCGAAATCATACGTCCCGTCAATGTCGAAGTTCAGATTACCCTTCACCGTGACGCGGCGGTTCCGGACGGTCAGTTTTACGGTCATGTCATCATAGGCAGTATCCTTGAAGGCTATCCGGGTGGCCGCCACGGAACCCTGCATCGACGGGTTGTGCAAAGAGCCGCTGCCCTTCAGTTCCAGGGCGATCCGTCCCCGCAGCCCGCCGGCGGTGTCGATGGCCTGTATGCCGGCAAAGGAGATCGGATCGGAATCCAGGGAGAACTCATAGGCGCGGTCGGTTCCGATCCACCCGCTGCACCGGATCGCTTCCCCGGGGGCCACGGTCAGGAGGAGCGGATCGATCCGGGCTTTTCTCTCTTTAAAATTTACGGAACAATGCAATGCCTGGAATTTCTGGAAACCGAGATCTATGCCGTCACCCGTCACGGCCAGTAAACCCGCGGGGTCCCGCAGGCTCCCTGCCAGGTGCCCGGCCAGGGACAGGCGGCCGGCATACCTGTCCAGGAAATCGCCGGCATCCACTTCGAATTTATCTATGTTAAGGCTGATGGGAGGGTCGGGGCGCATGGTAAAGGTTCCTTCCTCGAAAAGGCCGGCGCCGCCGGTCAGGGAAACCTTTGATTCGTTGTTCGTAAGTGTGAACCGGTCGATCGTCACCCTGCCGGTTTCATCGAGAGACGCGTGTGCCGCCATGTCTCCGATCATGATCCCCCTGAACCGGACCATCGACCCGGTCAGGCCGGCTGTGACAACGGGGCGCCGGATGGTGCCGGAGAGGGAGCCGCCGGCGTTCAGTTTTCCTCCGCAGTTGCCGAAACCGAGCGACGCCGCTTCGGTGGCGATATCAGGGCTGGCCAGGGAAAATGACGCCTGCAGTCCCTTTGTCGCGGTCGTGTAGGATCCACCGGCCTGGAGCCGGGCGCTGCCCAGGAGCGCTTCAAGATCGCTTACCCGGAGGATGCCTCCCCTTATGGCGGCCCGGGCGCGCAGGCTGAGCTGCCCGGGGTTTTCTTTTTCCCCGATGGAAAAATTCATGACGGTTGCCTTCATCGCCAGGTCGGTCGAGGCCGACGCGGGGGCGAAGCCGGTGCCGGAAAGGGTGCAGTCTGAATCGATGAGGCCCCGCGCCGCGCCGGCGAGGCCGGGGATGCTCCGGACGCTGAAGCCCCGGGAAGTTAAAGCGATCACGTAGGATATCCTGCCGGTGTCATGGCCGGGCCCGGTGAAACCGGCCGGGCAGGCGTTCCTCATGTCGATGGAGCCGCGCAGGTCGAGATACCCGGCGCCGGAGAAGGCCCTGATCCCGGCGATGGACACTACCCGGTCTTCCATGGTCATGTCGGCGCTGATGGAGTCCACGGCGCTTCCGAGTATGTTCCCGCCGGAGTAGCGCGCCGTGAAGGAGATGGACGGATTGTTCACCGTTCCCCGTCCGGCCAGGGCGCCGGTGACCGTGCCGTCAAGGGGCCGGGACGCGTTCAGGATGTCGCGCAATTCCGTCAGCGACAGGGAAAAGCGGGCGTTGACGTCAAAGGCCGGATTTCTAAAAAGCTCCCGTATCTCACCCCGGACCGATACCTCGGAAGCGGTGGTCTGCAGTTTCAGGCGGAGCCGCTCCGCTATCCCCCTCCTGACGGCGCTGTCCAGGGAACAATGCTTCAGGTCGGTTGTGCGATTTTTGACTGCGAGGTATCCGTTTCCGATCGCGAGCTCTATTGTCCCGGTTTCGCCGGCGAAGTCCAGTCCCGCCGCGCACCGGATGTTTTGCAGATCCAGCTTGAAATTTTCCGCAGGCCGGGCAAAGCCGAACCTTCCATTGTCCAGCACGCATCGCCTGACCGTGAGAAAACCGGGGAGCCGGCCCGCCTTGCTGTCGGGCTTTTTCCGGGAGGGGGGGATCCCCAGCGCCTTTACGATGTTAAGCCTTCCTTCTTTATCCAATTCAAGGAACACCTCCGGCTTTTCCAGGCGGGCGACGACGATGTCAAGCTTTCCCCGCAGGGCCGGCCACCATGCGACCCGCACTGTCAGGCGGTCAAACCGGGCAATGGGCCTGCGGTCTTCACCGGAGAGGACCGCGTTCCTGATCTCAACTCTCCCCCGGGCCGGCGAAATGTCCAGGTAGCCCCAGGCGATCGAGCCGGGTATCATGCCGTTGATGACCCGGCGGGCGCGCCCCTGCGCGATGTCCGTGTTGAGCAGCATGATGGCGAGGGCAAGGATCACCGCGATAACACTGATGAGTATCGACGAAGATAGAAGAATATATTTCAGAATGCGAGGCGTCAGAAAAAAGCTTCGCTGCCTGCGGAACTCGGACAAGGAAGTTGAAGACTCAGACAGTCCTCGGCTGCTCAGCTTTTTTTTCTGACGCTTATTTATTCCGAATGATTTCATATAAAAAAGTAAAAAACATACTTCTGTTTTAATCAAGCCTTATTTCCCTGCAGTCGGATTGTGGCGGTTGCCAAAAAATAGTGGACGCGTGTTTTATCCGATGCTATCATCAGCCGCATATAAAAAAGCCAGTCGCACAGGGGGCTGTGATGGGAATAGAAAAGATCGGGGATTTGCTCGGCCTTGTTGAAGTCAGGGCTGACCTGAAGATCGGACTCGAAAAGGTCTTTCAAAACGAGACCATGAGCTTCAACCTCGGGGTCGTCCCCTCGGAGGTCCCTGATCACTACCATAAGATCAGCGACGAGATGTATTATATCCATATCGGCCGGGGAAGGATGAGGCTCGGCGATTCCTATACGGACGTGACGGAAGGCGATATTATATCAATTCCGCATGGCATGGTCCACGGCCTGGTGAATACCGGCGGGGAAAGGATGGTGATTTTTATCATCACGTCGCCGCCCTTCGACCCGGAACATGACCGCTTCACGGTGTAAATCGTATTTATCCGCGGAAAAACTTTTTCTCCCCCATGCCGAAGAAGCCCTTAATGGAAAAGGACTTGCCCGGTGACGGCCTGATGCTGCCTGAAAAGTAACCGAAGGGTCCGTGGTAATCGGTCCTGACGACAACCAGGTTGAACTTGAGCGGATTTTCAAAAACCGGCGTAAACACAAGATCCACCATCCCGTACTCGTCCCTGATGGTCCAGTCGTCATTGACGCCGTTGGGCCGGTAAAACGTGACCGGCGGCAGGGGATGCAGCTCTTTGCCCGCCCAGAGGCAATTCTCGTTGAAGCGCTCCTTGTCGAGGACCTGGTTGTCGGTCAGGTTGAAGCCGGTCAATCCCTTCGCGGTAAAGCCCGCTCCCGTGACCCAGTCATATTTCAGAACGTAGGGGTAGTATCCCTTGTGGTCGTCCATGATGGCGAAGCTGTCCGTACGCGCGAATTCGATGCGTTCCTCCCCGAAGACGAGGACACCCCGCATCGGCATAAGGCACTTGTGGGAATACATGCCCCGGTTCTTCGCGAAGGGGAGGCTCACCACCAGGGGCCTGGCCGCGCCGGGTTCATGGAAACCCTCAAAATGGCCGTACAGCGCCGGCAGTTTTTTGTCCGCGTCTATCGCGACGTCAATGAAGATCCTTCCCCTGTCCAGCCTGTTGTGAATGTCAAGGCGGAACCTGTCCGATATGTATCGCGCCCTGGTGTTGCCGAGGGAGGAGGGTACGCTGGCGTTCCACGAGGGGACTTTTTTCTCATACTTGGTCATGCGCCTGTTTTTTTTGTCGCAGATGATGAACTGGACCAGGGTCCCCGCCTTCTGGTTGTATATCACGGCGAGCATGAAGTAGTCCCTGTTCCCGAGCTGGAAGGCCTGCCACTCCTTGAGGCGGAGGTTTTTCATGAAGCGCGGAAGGGGAAGGCCGAAGGGCCGTGCGGCGTCAAGGGGATTGACCACCCTGAAGGGGCCGGTGAAGCTGCCGAAGTGGATTGTACCGTTCCGGACCAGGCTGTCGGGGGGAGGAAGGATTTCCCGTGAGTACCTTTTTTGTCCCTTAACTTGTTTTGGCAAACTGTCACCTCCTCGGTCAATGATTCAAGTCCACCATGTAATTGTTCGGCTCAATCATTGTTAATGCTAACACTGCGAATTTTTGCCTGTTCAGTGCGCCGTGGTATTCAATTACGAGCGAAGAATCAGCTAAAAAAACGAGCAAAATAGGAGATTTTGCGTAAAGCGAGGATGGTTCACGATGAACCCTCCGCAGCAAAACAACCGACTTGATTTGCCCGATAACGAACAGAGCAATGAACAGGTAAAAATTCGCCTGTCTCCTATATATTACATATTACTAAAAATTAGTAAAAGTCGAGCAAAAATTAATCATAAAAAGTCATTGACACCATAAGCCCACTGAATATAGTTCACATATTGAATATGATTCAATATTTAACCCCGCTGGAGGCTGTATATGACTAAAATGACCCCGTCTGAAGCATTCGTTGAAACACTGGTTGCCGAGGGAATAACCAACACCTTCGGGATCGTCGGCAGCGCCTACATGGACGCCCTCGACCTTTTCCCGACAGCGGGGATACGCTTTATTTCCGTGGCCCACGAGCAGGCGGCGGCGCACGCCGCTGACGGTTACGCCCGGGTGACCGGACAGCCGCAAACCTGCATCGGGCAGAACGGGCCCGGCGCGGCAAATTTCATATCCGCCATTACCGCGGCCTTCTGGGCCCATTCGCCGGTGATCGCCATCACCCCGGAAACGGGCAGCATGGGTATCGGCACCGGGGGTTTCCAGGAGCTCGACCAGATGCCCTGGTTTGAAAAATGCACGAAATTCCAGGTGCGCGTCAACAGGCCGGAGCGCATGGCCGAGCTGACGCGCCGCTGTTTTTACATGGCGAAACTCCTTTCGGGCCCGGCCCAGCTCAACATTCCCCGGGATTTCTATTACGGCGATATCGATTGCGAAATATATAAATCCGGCAGTGTGAATTACGGCAGCGGACCGGAAGGGCTGATAAAGAAAGCGGCCGAGCTCCTCGCCGGCGCTAAAAACCCGGTCATCCTCGCGGGCGGCGGCGTCTCCATGGCGGACGCTATCGGGGAGGCGAAGGCCCTGGCTGAATTCCTCACCGCGCCGGTCGTGAGCACCTATCTCCACAATGACACCTTCCCGGCCGGCCACGATCTGGCCGTGGGCCCCATCGGCTATTGCGGTTCCAAGGCGGCCATGCGCTGCATGGCCAGGGCGGACGTGGTCCTCGCCCTCGGCACCCGCCTGGGACCCTTCGGCACGCTGCCGCAGTACGATATCGACTACTGGCCGAAATCCGCGAAGCTCATCCAGGTTGACATCGACGGCACGCAGCTGGGCGTGTCGAAAAAGATAGATCTCGGCATCGTCGCCGACGCGAAGGAATTCGCCGGGCAGCTCCTGAAGGCCCTCAAAGCCGTTGACGGGAAGCGGCAGAAGAACGCCGCGCGCCTGGCCGATATAGCGAAGGAAAAGGCCGTGTGGAAGGAAGAGCTCGATTCCTGGTCCTCCTCGACCAACAAGCTCATGCACCCGCGCCGTTTCATCAAGGAGCTCACCGACGCCATTCCCGACGGATCGATCGTCGCCACCGATATCGGAAACAACTCGTCGATCTGCAACAGCTACCTGAAATTCACCGGCCCCCGCCAGCATATATCGGCGCTCTCCTGGGGCAACTGCGGGTTCGCGTACGGCGCGGCCATGGGCGCGAAGATGGCGGCGCCTGACACGCCGGTCTTTGCCCTCCAGGGCGACGGCGCGTACGGGATCAGCGGCCTCTCCGAGGTGATGACCGCGGTGCGGGAGAACATCCCCGTCATAGCCGTGGTTTTCAACAACCACGAGTGGGGCGCCGAGAAGAAGAACCAGATCGACTTTTTCAAAAGCCGCTTCGTCGGCGCCGATCTGCTGACGAACCCGGACTACGCGCAGCTGGCGAAGGACATGGGCGCGGTCGGCTTCAAGGTCGAGAACTACGCCGACGTGAAGGACGTCGTCCGGGAAGCCGTGAAATGCGGCAAACCGGTCGTGATCAACGCCGTCATCGAGGGCGGCGAGAAGGTGCTGGCCGAGCCGTTCCGCCGCGACGCCTTCAAACCGGCGGTGCGGTACCTGCCCAAGTACAAGCACCTGAGCGCCGTGTAGGTTGCCGGCGCGGCACGGCAATGAACGTCCTCGTTATCAACGCGGGCAGCAGTTCGCTGAAATTCCAGGTGCTTGACGGCGATGCCGGAACCGTGGCCATCAGGGGGCACTATCTCGATATCGGGGAGACCTCGGCGGACCGCGGGTGCGTGCGGAAGATAACCGCCGGCGGCGGTGAAGAAAAAACGGCGATGGCGATCAGGGAGCACCGGTCCGCCGTCCGGGACATGCTGGGACTGCTCCGCGACAGGGGTCTCGCGTCCGGCCCCGGCGGGATCTCCGCCATCGGGCACCGGATCGTCCACGGCGGCGAGCGCTACAGCGCCGCCGCGCGGATAACGCCGGAAGTGCGCGGCTACCTCGAGTCAATATCGTTCCTCGCGCCGCTCCACAACCCGGTCGGCCTCCTGTGCGTTGACGAGCTCTCCGCCGGACTCCCGGACCTGCCGCAGTACGCCATTTTCGACACCGCCTTTCACCGGACCATTTCCGAGACGGTCTATCTCTACGGCCTGCCGATGGAGCTCTATACGAAATACGGCATCAGGAAATACGGCTTCCACGGCACCAATCATAAATACGCCGCGTACCGGGCGGCGGAGGTCATCGGCCGGGACATCGCGTCGCTGAAGATAATCACATGCCACCTGGGCAACGGCCAGAGCCTCTGCGCGGTGAAACACGGGAAGAGCGTCGACACCTCCATGGGCTTCACGCCCCTCGAGGGCCTGCCGATGGGAACGCGGAGCGGGTCCTTCGATCCTGCAATAATATTTTTCCTGATGGAGCACGGGTACGGGACCGGCGACATCAAGGCCATGATCAACAAGCGGTCCGGGCTCCTCGGGGTCTCGGGGATCAGCAGCGATTACCAGGCCATCGAGGAGAAGGCGCGCTCCGGCAACAGGGACGCGAAACGGGCCAGCGACATGCTGATCAACCGGATCACCTGTCTCATCGGGGCCTATACCGCCGAAATGGGCGGGGTCGACGCCATTGTGTTCACCGGCGGCATCGGCGAGAATTCCGCATTTTTAAGAAAAGGCGTACTGGGCGGCCTGGCCTATGCGGGCCTGGCCCTTGATGACGCGGCGAACGACGTCCACGCCGAAATGATCTCGGCGCCGGGCAGTTCGATCCGGGCCCTGGTCATCCCGGCAAACGAAGAGCTCCAGATCGCGCGGGAGGTTGTCCTGGCGGTTGGGGAGATGAAAAAATAGAAAGCGCAGGTTAGATGGAGGCCTTGCGGTACGAGAACCACGGTCTTTGAAATTTCATCGGGCAGAAGGAGACCTCGCAGTTGCAGAAGGGGTCGCTTGCAAGGATGGTTTCTGAATCCGGTTTCCCGCTCATACGGCGGACCCATTCAGCGGCTTTTTCCTCTGAATCAGCGAAGCCGGCGCTGTAGATTATCTCGCTCTTGCAGTGCCTGTAGCCGTATATCAGTTCATACTGTTCATCCATGATCGGCCAATCCCGCGGTTTTTGAATTGTTCCCTTTTATTGGCCCCCCGGTCTTTTTGTATTGACAGGAGGGCCGGCGCCCGATATATTCTCATATAATGAATATTATTCATAATATGAATATAACTTATTTCAAGCACTTTATTAAGGCATGCCGAAAAAAAGGTTTCCCGCCGGTGGCGTGATTCCCGGCGGACGGGAGCACACCAGGGAAACGTGAAACGGCATCCCGCAGGGAGAAAGGAAATGCTGAGCGATCTTAAAGGAAAAACGGCCCTCATCACCGGTTCCGGGAAAAAAACCGGGATGGGTTACGCCATGGCGCAAAAACTGGCGTCCCTCGGCGCCAATGTTATAATCGCGGACCTGGGGACACCCTCCGCCCCGGGGGCGCTGGTCGCCACGGGCACCTCCGCGGAAATGCAGGAGATAGCGGAATCGCTGAAGGCGGAATTCGGGGTCCGCACCCTGGCGGTCCCGGTCGATGTTTCAAGTACCGAATCCGCCGCCGCCATGGTGGAGGCGGTAAAGAAGAGCTTCGACCATGTTGACATCCTCTGCAACAACGCGGGCGCGTCCTTCGGAGTTCCCGCCGCGGTCCATACCTATGACGAGGCGGCGTGGATGAAAACCGTCGATATCAACCTGCACGGCGTCTTCAGGGTGTCGCGGGCCATGCTCCCCCTCATGCTCGGGAAGCCGGCCAGCATCGTGAACAACGCCTCGCGCGCCGGAAAATTCCCCCCGGTCATGAACGGGGCCTACGCGGTGGCCAAGGCGGGCGTCATCATGCTCACCAAGGTGATGGCGAAGGAACTCGCCGGTGCCGGCGTGCGCGTGAACGCCATCTGTCCCGGGCAGATCATGACGGACCTGGAGCGGTGGCGCTTCGGGCTGGAGGCGAAGGTCTTCCAGACCACGGCCGAGGAGCGGGAAAAGGAGATGTGCAAGACGATCCCCCTGGGCCGCATCGGCACCCCGGAGGAGGTGGCGAACCTGGTGGCGTTCCTCGCCTCGCAGGCGTCGTCTTACATGACCGGCCAGGCGATCAATATCACCGGCGGGCAATTGATGGAATTGTAAAATAATGAAGGGTTGTCTCAGAACACCCCCCCCAACCCCCCAGAGGGGGGCTTTAAGGTTGGTTCTGATAATACAAGTCCCCCTCCGGGGGATTTAGGGGGCATTCAGGAGAACCCAAGGAACGATAGAAATGATCGGTAATTTTAAATTATTTTAAGGAGTGTGAACATGGACAAGATGATCGGCGGAAGATTGGTCGCGGAAGCCCTTATAGAACGCGGCGTGAAGCATATTTTTACCATAAGCGGCGGGCATATCACCCCCATTTATGAATTCCTTGAAAATACCGGCGTAAAACTTTTTTGCACGCGCCACGAGCAGGCGGCGGTCTTCATGGCCGAGGCCATGGCGCGCATGACGCGGCAGCCCGCGGTGGCCATGGTTACGGCCGGGCCGGGATTCACCAACGCCCTCACGGGGATTGCGAGCGCCCGCCTTGCCAACGCGCCGGTGATCCTCATTTCGGGAATCGTGGGCCTGGAAATGCAGGAGAAGCTTGATTTACAGGATATGGTCCAGCTCCCGGTCATCCAGCCGATGGTCAAGAAGGCACTCGTGTGCAACAACGCGGAGCGTATCCCGGAATTCATCGACATGGCCTTCCGGTACGCCATGCAGGGGCGTCCCGGCCCCGTGTACCTGGAGATCCCCGTCGACGTCCTGAACGCGAAACCGGACATGGCCAGGGTGAAAAAATACCGGAGCACCGTTGTGTCGAAGTCCGTGGATACGGCGGCGGCGGAAAAGATCGTGGACATGATCGAGCAGGCGAAAAAGCCGATCGTCATCACCGGGAGCGGCGCCTGGTGCGCCGACGCCGGTCCTGAGCTCACGGCTTTTGTCGAGAAGACGGGAATGCCCGCCATGACCATGGCCGGCGCGCGCGGTCTTATCCCCGACACGCACCCCCTCTGCTTTGAATCGGCCCTGGCCATCAGGCCGGGCGCATCGCTGGTTGCCAACACCCAGGCGGACCTGGTCCTGTTCCTCGGATCGCGTCTCACCCTCTTCTACATTTTCGGCGGCATCTTCAATGCCAGCGCGAAGTTCGTCCAGGTCGACATCGAAGCGGAGGAAATCGGCAGGAACCGTTCAGTGGACCTCGGCGTGGTAAGCGACATCAAGGTCCTGCTGGCGGAGCTCAACCGTATCATTGACGGGCGGAAGCTTGGATCGAAGCTCACGAAGCAGTTTGGCGAATGGGTCGAAACAGTAAAAGCCGCGGACGCGGCCGGCAAGGCCCAGGCCAAGCCGATGTGGGAGAAGGAGGGCACGCCCATCCATCCCATGCGGCTGGCGCGGGAGATCAACGACTACATGGACCGCGAGGATGACATTGTCGTGGCCGACGGCGGGGACACCACCACCTGGATGGGTATGACCCGCACCGTGCGCAGGCCGGGTCATTACCTCGATTACGGCCTTTTCGGCAGCCTGGCCGTGGGCATTCCCTACGCCAACGCGGCGAAGCTCATCAACCCGGACAAGCGGGTCCTCCTGGTCATCGGGGACGGGGCGGCGGGCTTCAACTTCATGGAGTTCCAGACGGCGATCCGGAACAACCTTCCCATCGTTGTGGTCGTGGCGAACGACACCCTCTTCGGCATGATCGCCCACAGCCAGCAGATACGCCTGGGCCACGCCATCAAGGACGGCACCGAGCTGGGCATGGTGCATTACGAGAAGATGGTCGAGGCCCTGGGCGGCTTCGGCGCTTTCGTTGAAAAGCCGGAGGACATCCGCCCGGCCATTGAAGCGGCTTTCAAGTCGGGCAAGACCGCGTGCATCAACGTCATGGTGGACCCGACAACGATCAGCCCGGGCAGCGTGGCCCTGGCCAACCTGGGTGCGTACAAGGCATAATCTTCGTGAAGGCGGGGTCGCGTGACCCCGCCTCCGCGGGGCGGCATAACGATAGATCCGTTTCACATACATTTC
The DNA here is from genome assembly GCA_964654045.1 of uncultured Leptospirales bacterium. Lineage (GTDB taxonomy): Bacteria > Spirochaetota > UBA4802 > UBA4802 > UBA5550 > RBG-16-49-21. The sequence continues at coordinate 19,446 of CAZZHU010000019.1, read as the reverse complement.
ACCGGAGGAATCACCATGAGCGACCAGACCATGCCTCGTGAATACAAGCTCTCCAAGGGTTATACCAACTATATATTCATTCTGCTGTTCCTTCTTTATTTTTTTGATTATGTCGACCGGATGGTGGTGACATCTCTCTTTCCGCACATCAAGGAGGAGTGGGGCATCTCCGACGCCCAGTGCGGCATGCTGGTCTCGGCCATTTACTGGTCCATCGTCATGTTCACCATCCCGGCCTCGGTGCTGGTTGACCGGTGGAGCCGCAAGAAGACCATCGGTCTCATGGCGGTCATCTGGAGCATCGCGACCGCCGTGTGCGCCCTCACGAAAAACTTCGGGCAGCTCTTCGCGGCCCGATGCGTCATAGGCGTCGGCGAGGCCGGATACGCGCCGGGCGGCACCGCCATGCTCTCCGGCCTCTACCCGGAGGAAAAGCGCTCGCGCATGATGGGTATATGGAACGCCTCCATACCGCTGGGGAGCGCCGTGGGAATCGCCCTGGGCGGCATCATCGCCAAGGAATTCGGATGGCGCCATGCCTTCGGCCTGGTCGCGCTTCCGGGCCTGATCGTGGCCATACTTTTCTTCTTCGTCAAGGACTACAAAACCGTTGAGCTGGTCAAAACCGTCAAAGCCGGTGATGAGGGAAAGCCCAGGATCAAGATGAGCAAGATGGACATCTTCAGGGAATTCATACACACGCCATCGCTGATATTCACCTATTTCGGCTTTGCCGCGATGACCTTTGTGACCACGTCGCTCATCACCTGGCTCCCGACCTTCTTCAACCGCGTTCACAACATACCGATGGACCAGGCCGGCATGAAGGGGGGCTCCGTCATGCTGCTGGCCCTGGTGGGGGCGCCGCTGGGCGGTTACCTGGCGGATATGTGGATGAAAAGGCGCGTCAATGCCCGCCTTGTTTTTTCATCGGTAGTGGCGATTATATCAGCGCTATTTCTCGCCCTCGGGCTTGTGTTTTTCAACGGGAATGTCCAGTACATCTTCATTCTCATCGTGGGCCTGGTCATCATCGCCTTTGTGCCTGCGGCCGCGGCGGTAACCCAGGACGTCGTCCATCCGGGGCTCCGGGCCATTTCCTACGCGATATGCGTCATCGTGCAGAACATCCTGGGCTCGTCAATGGGCCCTATCGTGGTGGGGTCCTTCTCGGATGCCTATGATATTCAAACGGCCCTTCTTATCCTGCCCGCCTTTCTGATTGTCGCGGCCGTGCTCTTTTTCATCGGTTCTTTCTTCTATGAGCGCGACCTGGACAAGGTGGAGAAGGTAACACTGGAGGCGGAGGGCTGACCTCACCCGCGCTCTGCGCCTCCCAAGCGACAGGATGTCGCGCATGCAGCAGCGTACACGGAGGTACCAGCTGCTGCCTCCTTCAAAAGGAGAGGGCTTCAGTAGTAAGGAAATAATTCTGTCTCCCCTCTCCATTTGATGGAGAGGCTCCCGACAGGATGTCGCAGTGGCGAACGCGGACAGGACGTCAAAAAAGCGTTCGCCGGCCGGGGGTGAGGCCGATTTGAGATAGAAATAGGAATGTTTATTATAATGGTGAAACGGCATGAAACAGAACTCTGAATTCAATAACAAAGTCGTGGCGGTAACCGGCGGCGCCAGCGGCATCGGCGCCGCCCTGTGCCGCAGGTTCGGGAAGGCGGGGGCGCGGATCGCGGTTATCGATATGGACCGGAAGGGGGCCGACGGGTTCGTCCGCGAGCTCGCGGACGCGGGGATCGAGGCGGCCGGATACGCCTGCGACGTCAGCAAACGGAAGGAATGCGAGGCTGTCATCGGGAAGATCATCCGGCGATGGGGCGGGATAGACGTGCTGGCGGCGAACGCCGGCGTCACCCAGCGGAGCCCCTTCCTGGACACCGACCCCTCGGTGTACCGGCGGGTCATGGACATAAATTTCTTCGGCGCCCTGTATTGCGCGAAAGCGGCAATAAAAAGCTTGATAGAAAGAAAGGGGCTGATAATTGTAACCTCAAGCCATGCGGGATACAGCCCCCTCCTGGGAAGGACCGGGTACAGCGCGAGCAAACACGCCCTGCACGGCCTCTTCGAAAGCCTGCGGACAGAAGTGAAGCCGCTGGGAGTGCACGTGATGATGATCTGCCCCGGCTTTACCAGGACCAATCTGCAGAAGAGGGCCCTCGGCTCCGACGGGAAGGTGACGAAGCACCCCCAGTCAACCCTGGGCAGACTGGATACGCCGGAGCGGGTGGCCGAAGCGGTGTTCCGGGGGGCGGTCAGGCGCAAAAATATCATCGTGCTGACGGCGGTAGGCAGGCTTACCTATTACCTGCACCGGCTGGCGCCGGCGCTGTACGAAAAACAGATGGCAAAGAAAATGCATTCTGAAATAGAACGATAACAGAGAGTTGTCATGGGATCACAGGAACGCAGGGAACGCGAAAAGGAAGAGAGAAAAAACCACATTCTCAAGGCCGCCAGGTCGCTGCTCCTGAAGAAGGGGCTGCATGCGACCACGGTCAACCAGATCGCCAAGCTCTCCGAGCTGAGCGTGGGGACCATATACCTCTACTATCATAACAAGGAAGACATTTTCGCGGCCCTCCAGGAGGAGGGACTGACCCTGCTGAACCAGCAGATCGCACGGGCGGTCGAGGCCGTGTCCTCTCCGAAGGAAAAGATCAAGGCCGTGGCCATGGGTTACCTCGAGTTCAGCGAAAAGCAGAAGAATTACTACGATATCATCACCTATTTCCTTTCGACCCCGGAACAGCTCTTTCCCCCGCGCCTGAAGAGCAGGGTCGACAGGACCGGCGGCAGGATCCTGGGCTTCTGCATCGAGGCGATCGAGGCCGGGATAAAGTCCGGAGAATTCAGGAAGGTCAACGCGCGGAGGCATACCATCTGGCTCTGGGGCATGCTGCACGGCCTCATCCAGTTCCGGAAAATGGAAAAAACCATCCTCCAGAAGGAAAGCTACCAGACGCTGGTCCAGTACGCCTTTGACAATTACATGCAGACCCTTGTCGCGGACAAGTGAGGCGGTATCGTTACGATAGCCTTATCGCGGAACATCCCCTTTCCGGTGACAGGTGGCGCAATACTCCTGCTTGCGCGTTTTTAGCGCATCACGATCATGGCACCGGTAACATAGCCCGTGCAGGGCGTCCCTGTACCCGGGAGCAGACCGGTAATCCCCGATTTTTTTGGCGTATCCTTCGTGGCAGTCGCCGCAGGGCCTGATGTTTTTTCTTGACCTGTCGCCGGTGTGGCAGGCGGAGCAGGAACCGCTGTCCGCCATGATGCTGATGTGGCGGTCATGGTCGAAGAACCTGCTGGTTCTGTTCATATCGCGGTGACAGCCGGAACAGCTCGACGGTTCCTTGCCGGGCATGGCGAGGTGATGGCACTGCACGCACCCTTTCTCCCCGGCCCCTGCGCGGGAAAGATGGGCGCGGTGGGTGAATACCACGGCTCTGCCGTTCCTGTTGCCGTCTATCGTCATGATGTCCCGGCCCCGGGGGCCATGGACCGGGTTTTTCCGGGGGAATGGATTGTCAGCGTCCCGGAAGGCGTACAGGGCGGCCGCAGCAATGATGAAGACCAGGGAGATGGCTGAAAAAATATCCCGGACGGACAGCTGTGGCCGCCGGCGTGAAGGCTGTGAGAATTCAGCTTCGGGGCGCCGGGTACCGCCATCTTCTCCATGCGTGTGTTCGGTTGGTACGGTCATTTTCTGGACTGCTCCTCTCCCGGTGCCGTCTCGCGGGTCAATGCTGCCGGTTCGGCCCGGAAATGCCACACGCTGGCAGTCGCTAATCTTGCCAGCGGGAATAGTATCGCGTGCGACAGGCGCGTAAAGGGTATCAGTATCAGGAGGATATTTCCCGTCAAGGTATGGACAATCATCATGGCAGTGCGTGATAACGGGTTCCAGGGCTGGTGCGCCAGGAAACCGCTCGCGAAGACCGCCACAACCAGGCCCGTGAGAATATAATGGGAGGGCCCGCTGATGAACCGGCGCAGGCGGTCAGCGGCACGGCAGGTGATGAGGAAGATGGCGGCGAGGATAACCAGGATCGTCATGCCGTCTGCAACGGCCCCCGGGAGCGCCGCCCATCCGTACCCGGTGCCGCGCTCCCAGAGCATGATATGTTCCAGGAGAAAGAGCGGCGTGACGATCAGCCCGAGGTGGAACAGGAACGATGCCGCGCTGAAGAGAGGCCGGGTGTGTGTGATATGTCTGACCGGTACCGCCCATGACAGGGTAGACGCAAGGGCCTCGCCGTATTCGATGTTTTTGTCGCCGGCGCGCCGGACGACGTTGACGAAATCCGCGGCTGTGAGGATGAGAAGCCGTGCCGTGCCGAGCGCCAGTATTGTCAGGCTGAATCGCGTCACGGGGCCTGTCAGGAAATCGAGAATCTCGTTCATGTCATTCCGTCCGTTTCATCTTTATCGCGTTGAATATCAGGTCGTGCATGCCGGCCAGATTCATGGGGAGCTTGTAATGCGTGATGAGCTCCCTTATCTGTTTTTTGCAGTTCGCGCAGGGGGCAATGACGGTGTCGGCGCCCGTCTGCTTAAGCTGTTCCGCTTTTCTTTTCCCCGCTATATCCATCCGGTATGGCTTCAGTTCGCCCACCGTGACCGTGCCGCCGCCCCCGCCACAGCAGTAGTTATCGCTGCCAGAGTGGTCCATTTCCGTAAAATTGCCTATAAATGAGCGGATTATTTTTCTCGGCTGATCGACGATCCACCCGGACCGCGCTATGTTGCACGGATCGTGGTAGGTCACTCTTTCCGTTATGACGGCGGGATCAAGCTCGATCCGCTTTTCTTCGATCAGCCGCGAAGTCAGCTCCAGCACATGCTCGACCGGTATGGCCGCACCGCTGTCGTAGGTCGATAAAAAGCCCCGAATGCTCCGGTATGCATGGCCGCATTCGCCCACCAGTATCTTTTTACCGTTCAGCCTGCGGACTTCGCGGACCATGGTGCGTATGATGTCGCCCAGGCGTGCGTCGCTGTAGAAGAGGCCGTAATTGATTGCGTCAAAGTCGCCCGACGCGATGGTCCAGCTGACGCCCGCCTCGTGGAGCACGCAGGCGATCCCCATGAGGGTATCGGCCTCCATGATGTAATCGCTCACCGGCGCGAAGAACACGTACTCGGCGTCCGGTACATCCACCGGGAAGTGCACGGTCGCTCCCTTGATTTCCCTGATTTCTTCTTCAAGGAATGAAAGGTTGTCGCGGAGAACTTTCAGGGGGAGACCCGAGGTATTACGGGTCGATCCTTCCAGCTGTTCTCTTGTGGAGACGCTGAGGTTTTTCGGGACAATGCCGATTTCCGAAAGGATATACCTGCCGAGCCTGACGATCAACCGGTGGTCAATGCCGAAGGGACAGTAGCGTGTGCACCGGCCGCAGGTGGTGCAGTGGTAATACGATTCCGTCATTTCATCGATGTCTCGCTCCGTCCGGGCCATGCCTCCGGTCAGTTTCGCGAGCAAACGGCCGCCATAAGTAAAGTGGCGGCGGTAGATGCGCAGGAGTATCGAGCTCCGGTAGCAGGGATTGTCCGCGGGGTCGCCGGAAGCCTCGAAGAGCATGCATTCAGCGGAGCACCGCGAGCAGTGCAGGGCAATCCGGGAGTACAGGTCCAGGAGCGGCCGGTAGCTCGACGCGCGGAGGATGCCTGAAAAAGACGACAGGAACGCGGCGGCCCTTCCCTCTGCCGGCGGGCGCTCCATGGTAAAGGGGTACGGCTTCTTTTCTCCGGTCATTCCGAGGCCCTCCGGCGCACCGCCGCGGTGATCTTGAAGAGCAGGGCCAGGATGAAAAGCCCAGCCGCCCACACCCCCGCGGTGATGGCTATTTCCGGCAGGGTGGGCCGGTACGCTGGTATGTTCTCCAGCGGGTCCGGGATGAAGCCGCCCACGACGAAGCCGAGGCCCTTCTCGATCCACACCGACGCGATCACGGCGATCGAAGCGATGAAAAGTCCGGTGTCGCGCCGACGCGCCGGCGTATAGAGGAGCGCCAGGGCCGTCACGGCCAGGACAGCGGAAACCCACATGAACGGCGTGAGGGAGGAGGGGTCTTCCCATCCCCAGAAAAGCCGTTCCAGCGGCGCCCCGTGCGACGGTATGCCGCTGTAGAAGGCGGTGAACAGTTCGAGCAGGATGAAAAATATATGGGCGCTGAAGGCGTAGGTGATGATCACGCCCAGGGCCCGTTCCGGCTTTTCGCCGGGGTCGAAATCCGTATACCGGCGCGCGACGCGGCACAGGATCACGAGGAGCGCCGGCCCTGAAGAAAACGCGGAGGCCAGGAAGCGCGCCGCGGTGATGGCCGTGAGCCACAGGTGCCGGCCGGGGAGTCCCGCGTACAGGAAGGCGGTCACGGTGTGGATGCTGATCGCCCAGGGGATCGACAGGTAGATGAGGGGCTTCACCCAGGAGGGGGGCGGCGTTCCCCGGTATTCAGCGGCGAGGACCGTCCACCCGATCACGAGGTTGATCACCAGGTAGATGAAAAGGACCACCGTGTCCCAGAACATGGGGGACGACGGCGACGGATAGAGTATGACATGGAGGATCCGGAACGGCTGGCCCAGGTCGACGAATATGAAGAGCAGGCACATGATGACCGATGACACGGCCAGGAATTCTCCCAGGATCGTGATCCTGCCGAAGGCCCTGTGGTCGTGCAGGTAATAGGGGAGCACGACCGTCACGGCGGAGGCGGCCACGCCCACGAAAAACGTGAACTGGGCGATGTAGAGGCCCCAGGACACGCCGCGCGACATGCCGGTCACCGTCAAACCTTCGGCGGTCTGTTGAAGGTAAAAGTATATCCCCGCTGCGATGAACGCGCCGAGTATGAAGAGCAGCAGCCAATAGCGCCGGGATCCGTGGAATACTTTTTCAATCATGCAGTCCTCACAGGAGATAATATACCGCGGGGTCGGTCCCCAGCTCCGGCTTGCGCCGGAGGGCGATCCTGCCCGCCAGGGACTTCCGCACGCCGGAATCGGGAGCTCCCAGGTCTCCAAAAGAGATCGCTTTTTCCGTGCAGGCCGCCACGCAGAGCGGCTCCAGACCGCGGTCAACGCGCTCGGCGCAGAACTCGCACTTCTCCACCGTCCCCTTCGTGCGGGTGGGATAATCCCTGTTTATTGTCTGCTTTGCCAGGTGCTTCCGCGGGTCGCTCCAGTTGAAGCTCCGCGAGCCGTAGGGGCACGCGGCCATGCAGTAGCGGCAGCCGATGCAGCGGTGCTGGTCCATCATGACGATGCCGTCTTCCCGTTTCCAGGTGGCGCCGGTGGGGCATACCCGCACGCAGGGAGGATTGCCGCACTGGTTGCACAGGAGCATTGTCTTCGCGCCATGGAGCTCTCCCCCGGAATATTCGTCCAGGACGCCGGGCATGGCGCGGTCGATATCGTCTTTCCAGATCCAGGTGATGGCTTTCTTACGGTCCGGTATCGAGGGAACATTATGGCCCTTGTGACAGGCATTGATGCACTTCACGCACTCTGCGTCTTTCATGCAGGCGCGAATGTCGATTGCCATGGCCATTCGCTTTCCTGACGGCTTGCCATCAGCCGCCAGCAGGGCGGATCCGGATATAACTTCAAAGGATGCTCCGCCGAAGATGACGAGGCCGGTGCGCCACGCTTTTTTCAGGAATTCAAGCCGTGTCAGTTCCATGGTCCGCGCTCCGAGGTGTCGATATGGCAGTCAAAGCATGCCGGAACCGAAGCCAGCGAGTTGTGGCAGCGGTCGCAGAAATTCTCTTTTTTAACATGGCACTTGAGACAGGAGCCGGTCAGGCTTTTTTCGTATTTCTTTCCGCCGACGGTCACCGGGGCGCGGTCGCCACGCCGCACAGCGTCATCGCGCCACTGGAAGAGGAGCGTCATGTGGTTCGCGCGCATTTCCGCAGCGGGGAACACGCATTCCTTCCCGGTCGCGGGTTTTTCCGGGACCGGCGCTTTCTGATTCATGCCGCGCAGGGCGTTCCACCAGAAGGGCACCCCGAGGATGGCCGCGACCAGCGCCAGCGCGGCCGCTGTTTTCATGATCCTATTCGCCCCCATGGTCTTCCTCCGCAAGGGGTTCTCCCCGCAGGTTCGCGGTCCGGGGCGTTTCGCCCTTCATGACCAGGGCGTTGCCCAAAAGTTCGTGCACGCCGCACACGTCCACGCCGGGCACCCAGAACTGCATGAGGGTGGGGAGCGTGGCCTTGTCGATGGCGCAGATGCAGGCGAGCATGTTCACGCCGTGGCGCTCGCGCACGTGGCGCACGGCCTGGGCCCGGGGCAACCCTCCCCGCAGGCGCGCCTCCAGGTTTTCGTCGGTGCCGATGCCGGCGCCGCTGCCGCAGCAGAAGGTGTGCTCGCGGATGGTCTCTTCCGGCATTTCGTGAAAATGATTGCACGAGGCGCGCAGGATCACGCGGGGCTCCTCGATGAGGCCCATGGCGCGCGCCGGGTTGCACGAGTCATGATAGGTAACGCGGCAGGCATTGTTCCGGGAGGGGTCAAGGGCGAGCTTCCCGTGGTGCAGCAGGTCAGCGGTGAACTCGCAGATGTGCAGCATCTTCGTGGAGCGAACGTGGTCGAAGATCGTGCCGGTGACCGGCGAGCGGGGAGTTTCCAGGAAGTCCGCGGGGCCGTTCATGGTGTCCATGTACTGGTGGATGACGCGCCACATGTGGCCGCACTCGCCGCCCAGGATCCACTTCACGCCCAGGCGCTTCGCCTCGGCGTAGATCTTCGCGTTCAGCCGCTTCATGAGCTCGTTCGAATGGAACAGGCCGAAGTTCCCACCCTCGGATGCGTAGGCGCTGAAGGTGTAGTCGACCCCCGCTTCGTGCAGCATCATCAGGTAGCCGTAGAAGGTGAAGATGTGCGGATCGGCGAAGATGTCCGCCGAGGGTATGATGAAGAGCAGCTCCGCGCCCTTTCGGTTTATGGACGGCTCGACCGTGATCCCCGTGATTTCCTTTATCTCGTCGACGGCGAACTCGATGTTGTCGCGGAAGGTGTGGGGCTGGAGCCCCAGATGGTTCCCGGTGCGGAAACAGTTCGACGCCGGCTCCACGATCCAGTTGATGTTCACGCCGACCAGGTCCAGGAGCTCGCGCCCCATCATGGTGATCTCCGCCGTGTCAATGCCGTAGGGACAGTAGACCGCGCAGCGGCGGCATTCGGTGCACTGATAAAAGTAATAAAACCATTCCTTTATGACCTGTTCGGTGAGGCGCCGCGCGCCGATGAGCTTCCCGAAGATCTTCCCCGGGAGGGTCAGTTCGCCCCGGTAGACCGAGCGCAGCAGCTCGGCGCGCAGCACCGGCATGTTCCGGGGGTCCCCCGTGCCCAGGAAGAAGTGGCACTTGTCCGCGCAGGCGCCGCAGCGCGCGCAGGTTTCCATGAAGAGCCGGAACGAGCGGGACCGGCCCAGCCGCTCCCGCATTCCCCGGATGATGGTTTCCCTCCAGTCCGGCGGGAGCTTCCAGTCATCGTCATGGGGCTGCCACTCGCGCGCATTGGGGAGGCCCAGGTACGCGGCATGCTTCGGCGTCCCGGCGTGGCTGTAGGTGCCCCTGCGCATCGGCGCCGGCATATCCTGCCAGCCGGTCCCGGGCATCGCGGCCGGGACCGCCAGGTCCTCGGGGCGGTATTTTTCAGCCATGGCGGTCATCCTCCAGGTCATAGCCGGATTTCACGAGGCGTTCGCGGAACTCCTCCTCCCATTCCTGGTACGTATGCACGGCGACAGGCGGGTTCCACGGGTTGACGTGGCGCCGCCGCCGGCTGTCGCCCGCGGCATTCCGCGTCGGCGAAAAGAAAATTCCCGCCATGTGGGACATCTTGCCCGCGGGTATCGCCGCGGCCAGGATGGAGACCAGCGTTATGTGCACATAAAAGGAGGGCGGCGCCTCCGGCGGCAGGACCGGGCTGAAGGCGAGCAAACCCAGGACGTACTGCTTCACCGACAGCAGGTCAACGCGGCTGAAATGCCGCAGGTATATCCCGGAGAGGGCCACGGCCGCTATCAGGGCGAGGAAGAAATAATCCTGGAACAGGGAGATGCAGGCGATCCGCCGGTCCGTTATCCGCCGCGCGAAGAGAAAAAGGAGCGCGGAAATTATGATGATGTTCGTCATGAGGAGCGGGGGTGTGCCGATATGGAAGATGCCGTCCACGCGCTGCAGCAGCTCTGTCCAGGCGGGGACCGGCTCCATGGCAAGGCGCAGGTGCCTCAGGATTATGACGAGCATGGTCCAGTGAAAGGCCATGGCCCCGACCCAGAGCCATTTCGACGGCCCGTACACGATTGAGCGCCCCGACCGCCCGGCCTCGGTGTTGCGGAAAAGCGACCTGAAAAGAGCGGTTTCCAGGAGCATGCGGAGCGCCGCGGTCCAGGGGCGCTGGGGGTTGTCAAGCGGTTCCGGTTTCACCCCGGGGAGCGATTTCTGCTGGCCGCAGGTGACGGTTATATTGAAGGGCACCGGCGTAAGGGCCCACCGGGCAACGCGGTAGAGCATTCCGGCGACCAGGGCGAGGAGCCCCGCGCAGGGCAGGGCAACGCCGATGATGTTTTTCATGCCCAGGACGGCCCCTGCCCAGGCCGCTATCGCGGCAATGGCCACCGCCGCTATGGCGCCGGCAATCCTCATCGGGGGACCTCCCGGTTTTTTTCTTTATTAAAATTAAGGTTCCGGATTTCGGTGCGGACCTTTTCCTGGTGCTTCAAACGCGGAAGCAGTTCGCGGTATTCATGATACATTTCAGCGGCCACGGTTATCCATTTTTCGATTATGCCGTTAATTTCCCTGGCGGCTTCGGCCCGCACGGGATTGCTGTCGCGGGCCGCTGTTTCGTTTACCAGGCATTTCAGCTGCTCCAGAAAATCAACCGCCGCTTCGGGAGACGGCGCCTCGAGGGCCTGGATTTTCATGTATGTCTCCATTGCGCCTATCATGATGTCGCGTCCGCAGTCCCCGGCAATACCTGCCAGGACCCATTCGATGGTATCTTCTATTATAAAGCCCCGGATATTCCGAAAACGGTCAGCTTCATTGCGGCCGGGGGACGCGCCGGAGACGGTGATCCTGTAGCGCCAGGCGTCTGCAACAACGCCGCAGATCTCCGTGATCAGGGCGGTCGTGTTCTCGTTATTGTTCATCATGATTCCATGATTCTGCAGGCGGCGGGGTCCCCCTGTCAATTAAAAAATGAATACCATTCATTTTTTAATTGACATTCAGTGAACGCCCCCTAGAGTATCTTCCATGATATTAAAATTTGAGGAGGTGGCCCATGTCAGACACTCCCCTGCTTGACAAACTGGAACAGGGCCGGTGGCCCAGTTTCGTAAAGGAGATAAAGAGGGCCGCGGAAAAGAACCCCGCCGCCAGGGACCTGCTCGGCATCGTCGAGCTGTCGTACAAAGAAAAGGTAACGCACTGGAAGCACGGCGGCATCGTCGGCGTCGTGGGATACGGCGGAGGCGTCATCGGCCGCTACTCGGACGTGGCCGGAAAATTCCCGGCCGCGGAGCAGTTCCACACGGTCCGGGTGAACCATCCCGCCGGATGGTTCTACGACACGAAATCGCTGCGCAAGGTATGCGACATATGGGAGAAGCACGGCAGCGGCCTGACCAACTTCCATGGTTCCACCGGGGACATCATACTCCTGGGGACAAAGACCGACAGCGTGCAGCCCTGCTTCAATGATCTTTCCGAGGCGGGTTTTGACCTGGGCGGATCCGGGTCGTGCCTGCGCACGCCGACGGCCTGCGTGGGCCCGGCGCGGTGCGAGTGGTCCTGTTTCGACACGCTGGACCTTATCAACAACCTCACGCAGTCATACCAGGATGAGCTGCACCGGCCGCGGTGGCCCTACAAGTTCAAGATCAAGGCGTCCGGCTGCCCCAACGACTGCGTCGCGGCCATTGCCCGGTCCGATTTCACCATCATCGGCACCTGGCGGGACAGCATCAGGATCAACAACGACGAGATAAAAAAATACGTGGAGAAGGGCGTGGACATGAAAGCGGATATCGTTGACCGCTGTCCCGGAAGCGCCCTCTCCTTCGACGAGAAGACGTCCGTTCTTTCGGTGCGTCCCGAGGAATGCGTGCGGTGTATGCACTGCATCAACAAGCTCACGAAAGCGGTCAGGCCCGGCACGAAAAAGGGCGCCGCCATCCTCATAGGCGGCAAGGCGCCGATACTGCGCGGAGCCTTCCTGTCATGGGTGCTGGTCCCCTTCATGGAGATCAAGCCGCCGTACCAGGAGATCAAGGACCTGCTGGCGAAAATGTGGGACTGGTGGGACGAGAACGGCAGGAACCGGGAGCGGATCGCCGAGACCATCTCGCGTATCGGCCTGAAGGTGTTCCTGAAGGCGATGGACATCAAGCCGCTGCCGCAGATGGTGAAGCACCCGCGCTCCAACCCGTTCGTTTTTTATAACCGATAACAATACTGGAGGATAGCGTTATGGCACGAACAGATATAGGCCCCCCCGATTTCCGCACCATGCTGCCGGAGGCCATCAAGAAAAATTACGGGAAGTGGCAATTCCATGAAATCCTGAAGCCGGGCGTGATGCGCCACGTCGCCGAGGGAGGTGACGAACTCTACACCGTCAGGGTGGGGTCGCCCCGCCTGGTGAGCATTAATTTCGTCCGCGATATCTGCGATATAGCGGACAGGTACTGCGACGGGCATCTCCGGTTCACGAGCCGGGCCAACGTCGAGCTCATGACGCCGAAGAAGGAGAACGTCGACGGCATCATCGCGGCGATAAAGGGACTGGGTCTTCCCGTGGGCGGTATCGGTGACTGCATATCGAACATCGTCCACACGCAGGGATGGATACACTGCCACAGCGCGGCCACTGACGCGTCGGGCCTGGTAAAGTCGATCATGGACGAGCTCTACGACTATTTCACCGAGTTCAGGCTCTCGTCGAAGCTGCGCATCGCCGTGGCCTGCTGTATCAACATGTGCGGCGCCGTCCACTGCTCCGACCTGGCCGTGGTGGGCGTCCACACCAAGCCGCCCAAGATCGACAACGAGCGGCTCGGCAAGATCTGCGAGATCCCTTCAGCGATACGGTCGTGCCCGACGGGCGCCATCCGGAAGAACCCCGACGGCGACGGTCTCGTCGTGAACCGCGAGCGCTGCATGTACTGCGGCAACTGCTACACCGTGTGCCCCGCCATGCCGCTGGCCGATGCCGACGGCGACGGACTTGCCATATTTGTCGGCGGGAAGGTCTCCAACGCGCGCAAGGCGCCCATGTTCTCGCGCCTGGCCGTGCCCTTCATACCGAACAACCCGCCGCGCTGGCCCGAGTTGACCGGGGCGCTGAAGAATATCATCGAGGTGTACGCGAAGAATTCGCGCAAGTATGAGCGCCTGGGCGAGTGGATCGAGCGGATCGGGTGGGAGCGCTTCTTCTCACTTACCGGCATCGAGTTCACCGAGGACCACGTGGACGACTTCACCACCGCCACGGAGACCTACCGGTCATCGATGCAGTACCGCTGGTGATCGTGCGAGCAAACCATCTCGCGGCAAAGAGGGCTGCCTTAATAGCCCCCTAAATCCCCCGGAGGGGGACTTGCACAATCAGAATCGGTCCCAAAACCACATCCTTTGGGGAGGGTATATACGACAGACTCTTGTTTATTGATTCCCGACAAGCCTGCCGTATACGCCGGGACGGCGCTCTTTTAGGAAGTATCCCATTGATGAGGACCTCACCCGGTCGATAACATCGCGGCTCAGGTCCGCGGCCGCGATGGCCCCGTCATCACCATGGGAGCTCCCAAGGACCTCCCCCTTCGGGTCCAGGATCAGGCTTGCCCCCCGGAAAACCATTCCCCGGCCGTTCTTGCCGGATTGATTACAGGCTGCCACGTACAGGCCGTTGTCATAGGCCCGCGCCGGCAGGTAGCGGAGCCAGCGCGACATCTTGCCTTCAGCGGTTTCCGGCGGCGGCGAGGCGTGGGGATAAAAGATTATATCCGCCCCGGCAAGGGCGTAGAGCGTCGCCAGCTCGGGGAAGTGCGCGTCGTAGCAGAGGCCGATGCCGAAGGAGAAGCCGCGCCACGAGAAGAGGGGCGCGTCGCCGCCGGCTCTGAACAGGCGCTGTTCTCCCGGGGAGAGGTGCGTCTTGCGGTAGGCACCGATGAGGCCCCCGGGTCCGATGACGACCTGGGTTATGAAGAGGTCATCGCCCGAACGCTCGAAGAGCCCGGCTATGACCGCGAGGTCGCGGCCGGCGCAGATCCGCTCGATTCGCCCGGTGAGGGGCCCGGGGACTTCTTCGGCAAGGCTTCCCGCTTCCCCGGACAGCGCGTAGCCGGTAAGGGAGCACTCGGGAAAGCATACGATATCTGCGCCGCTTGTTTCGGGGCGGTCAAGGTGCCGCGCCATGGCGTCGAGGTTCTCCCCGACGGCGCCGAAGGGGGCCTCGCAGCTGACCATGGCGATCCTGATCGAATCCGTCATCCCATCCTCTTCCGCGCCAGGGAAACGAGGGCCTCCGGCCAGGAAACGCCTCGTCCCAGGGCGTGGGTGTGACAGAAGGTGCCGAGGGCGTTGTTGCGCAGGATGCCGTCGCGGCCGTCCATGAGGCCGGTGCCGCGCTCCATGGAGAACGCTGTTTCCGCCGCGGCGGTCACGCCGGCAAGCCGAGAGTATCTGAATTCATGGCCGCGCACCGCGGTCCCGGACGGGTAAAAGGGGTTGCCCCGGTCAACGGTGAAGGAGGTGTAGCCGTGCCCCTGGGGCTTCTTCGTCACGCTGAAGCGGAGCGGGAACACTCCCGCCATCGGGTATTCAGTGCCGTTTACCTCCAGTGATTCAGACAGGTACACCAGGCCGCCGCACTCGGCGTAGACAGGGAGCCCCTTTTCGACAGCCCCGCGTATTGATTCCATCAGGGATCCGTTGGCCGAGAGCTTCCCCGCATGGGTCTCGGGAAATCCCCCGCCGATGTAGAGCGCGTCCACGGCGGGAAGCCGCGCGTCGCGCATCGAGTCTATCCCGACGATGCGGGCGCCGCGGCAGCGCAGGGCCTGAATGTTTTCCGGGTAGTAAAAGTTGAACGCGCTGTCGCGGATGATGCCGATGGCCGGACCGGAAGATCCGGCGCTGTCCGGGAACGGGGACGCGGCCGAAGCCGCCTCCGGATTGGGCGTTAATGAAGGATACTCATGCCGCTCCATGATGGCAATGACACGCCCGATGTCCACCGACACTTCCACCGCGTCGGCTATCATTCCGATTATCCGGCCCGGCTCGGGGTGTTCGTGAACCGGGAGGAGACCCAGGTGCCGCTCCGCCAGGTCAAGGCCGGCAATGCGGGGGATGGCGCCCAGGACCGGTACTGAGCAATAGCGTTCGATGGCGCCGGCGACGATGGAACGGTGCCGCTCGCCGGCCACGCGGTTGAGGATAACGCCGCGCAGGGCCAGGTCCGGATCGAGCACCTGGCAGCCGCGGACCATGGCAGCCACGGTGCGGCTTGCCTTGGCGCAGTCCACCACCAGGATCACCGGCAGGCCCAGGAGCTTGGCCAGTTCCGCTATGCTGTGCGTGCCTTCCACGTCGACCCCGTCAAAAATCCCGCGGTTCCCCTCCACGAGGGCAACCGGGCAGTCGCTGTTGCGCGCCAGGTATGATCGCGTGATGGTGTCCGTGTCGAGGAGATAGGTGTCGAGATTATGGCATTCATGCCCGGCGGCAAGGGAGAGCCAGGCCGGATCGATGTAATCGGGCCCTTTCTTGAAGGGTGCGACGGATATCCCCCGCCGCTCCAGGGCGGCGATAAGACCCAGAGACGCCAGGGTCTTGCCGCTGCCGCCCCTGAGACCGGCGATGGCGATTCCTAACCTGGAAAGCGTTGGCTTGCTGCTGGCCATAGGGACCCGGAAGGGTCTGCCCGCATGTTAAACGCACCCGGTCGGTTTCGGGAGCCCCGCCCACTTGCACGCGGAGTTGGCGGGCCCCTGCGGGAAGAGCTCGTACATCTGCTTCAGCTGTACTCCCGTTTCCTTGGTGAGCTTGCGCACCATGGGGGCGATGCCGTTGTCCTGGTAGTAGGTGCGCAGATAATTCATCACCTTCCAGTGTTCATCGGTGAGGCTGGTGATGCCTTCCTTCTCCGCCAGGGCCGCCGCGATCGCTTCCGACCATTTTTCCGGCTGCTGGAGGAATCCATCCTCGTCAACCTCGTACATCACGCCATTGAGTTCGATTTGGGGCATAGTAGTATCCTTATACCTTGATAAATAGCAGCCGTGCTGCAATATTAATGCTTTTACCGCCCCCGCGCTGAATGTCAATTAAAAAATGAATGGTATTCATTATTTTATGCATATCGGGCCGGCCCGGGCGTCCGGGGAAAAATTCTTGACATCGGCCTGCCGGAGCCTTTCTTTCATGAAATTCCCCCGTGATTATTATCCCTTACGTTTAAATATTCCGGCAGGAGTGGTATTTAAAAAGTATGAAACAAGAAATATATAGCGGCATACTGACCAGAAGCGGCGGAAAGACTTTTATCGCCGGCCCGCGCGGGAAGAGGCATTGCGAGGATGAAGCGATCTGGGAGGGATACGTTACGCACTGGCTCGGAATGAAGGTCAATGCCCGGCACCTTCCGCAGAAGGAGTACGATACCGGGCGGGAAATTCTCATCCTGTGGCCGTACCGCGAGCCGTCAAGTGTGCCCTTTGTCGAGCTCTACTATAATGAGCGGCTGGTGAAATACCCGCTGTCCACCGTGGGGCACCTGGCGATAAACGTCAACGGCGGGATATTCAATTTTTCCCACCTCATCAACGAAAATGAAATCATGTCCGGGGAGGAATATTTCTACCGGCCGGCCCTCGGCGAGTTCGCCCCCGATCCCGTGACGGGACGCTTCAACGCCGACAACCCGGAGCGCCCCTACTATGACAAGTTCGGCAGGAATTTCATGCGGACGATCCACGTGCTGCGGGTCACCGGCCTCGACACAGTCCGCCTGGGGAGCTATTATAAAGACATGCTGCGGGAAATTTTGAGCAGGCCCGATCCGCGGCGGCCGGAGGAGTACCGCGACTTCAATATCTTCACCAGGAGCTGCGTCACCTTCATACGGGACGGACTGCGCCGGTTGGGATTCAGAAATCTCGGCGGTGTGTTCCCGAGGGATTTCTTCATCAACGCGGCATATCATTTCTTACAGATAAACGGCCGCGACGGCATTGGCGCCTCTATCTTCCGCATGCCCCAGCTCATGGTGCCCGAATCACCCCGGAGCGCCCTTACCGTTATTCTCAACCCGGTCAACCGGGTCCTGGCGCGGCGGCTCCCTGATTACTGAAAGCGAAATTATTCACTTGACTTTGGACCAAGTGGAGATGATACATATCAAAAGTTATTTATAAAAAAGTAAATATTGATAACGAATGTCATTGCGAGGAGCGTAGCGACGAAGCAATCTTCATCCCCCCTGTCCCCCGGTGGGGGCATGAAGGAAATGTATCTCAAAGAGATTCTAATGGTTTTTGATTCCTGTATAAGATTTGACTATCTGTAAGTATCATGACACGTGCCCCCTCCGGGGGACAGGGGGCGTTACAATCGCTTCGTTTCACTCGCGATGACATGGAAATCGGAAAAATAATATTTAAAATAATGTTCGTAATAGTAACAGCTATCAGGGTCAGTCAGTGTCAGCATCAAAACAACAACCATTACACAAGCGGCTGCTTCACGTGTTTTTCAAGCAGAACAGGGAAATAAGCGAGCTGGGCAACATACGGGAAGTCTATTTCGGCCTGAGGAGCAGGTTCCTCGCTCTCCTCGCGCTGGTGATGATCGTCGTTATATCGATACTGGCCTTCATCATGTACCTCAACAACCGGCGCCTCGTGGAACATGAGAAGAACGCGAAGGCCCGGTCCCTCACGCATATACTCGCGGGACCGGCGGAATTCTACCTCGACAAGAACATAAAAACCACGGCTGAAGAGCTGCAGACGAAATACCAGATCATACAGCGCGAATCGCAGAATTTCATAACCTATAACGATGATATCGTGAAGATAATCCTGACGGATGAACACGGGAGGACCCGGTACAGCACCAGCGCGTGGGACTACCGGCGGCGGCAGGCGCCGCCTTACATCATCAAAGGATTGAAACAGAAAGAGGAAAAGCTGGTATCCAGCGATTACACTGAACCCGTTATCGATAAAAAAACTAAAAAGAAGCGCGAAGCGAAATACCGGGCCATAACCTACCCGGTCATTCTTCACAGGGGGGATGTCGTATCGGTCCTCGGGGATTTTAAACGGTTCTATGGCGAGTATCACCGGGCGGGCAAGGGGCGAAAGAATCAGATATATCTTTACCTGTGGAACAGGTACCGGGAAATCCTCGGGAAGGATTTCGACCCGGCGACCCCGAAGAAGGAGAAGGGCGACCCCGCCAGGATCGTAAAAGCGTACGATGCCGATTTTCTCTTCCTGGCGCTGTTCAATCACTGCATGACCTTCAGGAACAAGCGGGTCCTGCCCCGGGAGCGGTGGCTCTGGAGCGACCGCTGGCTTTTTACGCAGAAAGAAGAAAAGATGAAGGCCTACCGCGAGGATACTCCCGCCAAAGCGAAAGAAATCGATGACCTCATCATCTCGCGGATTACCGGCCTGTCGGAGCGTGTCGAGGACAGCAGGAGGCTCGGCGTCCTGGCCGTCGTGTTCAATGTCGATGTCTTCAGGAAGGTCTCGACCGAGAACATCCTCCTGATCGTCAGGATCGCCCTCGTCATGATGGTGTTCAGCTGCGTTGCCGTGCTGGTCGTCCTTAACTACAACATCAGAAATCTGAAAAAGCTCGAGAAATGGGCCATATCGGTCAGCAGGGGGAACCTTGACGAAAAGATAGATATCGCGTCCCATGACGAAATCGGGAGGCTTGGCGATATCACGAACTACATGATCGACGAGATCAAGGTGAAATACCACCTGGAGAAATTCGTGTCGCGGTCGGCGAAGAGCATGATCAACGGGAAAAAATCGGCCGGCGGCGGGCCGGACCTCGGCGTTACCGGGAGAAAAAACCTGGCCTTCATTTTTTCGGATGTCCGCGGCTTCACCTCCTTTTCCGAGAAGAACGATCCGGAGACCGTTATCGAGGTGCTGAATTTCTATCTCGAGCTCCAATCAAACATCGTCAAGAGCAACAAGGGAGATATCGATGACTATGTCGGGGACCAGATCATGGCGCATTTTTCGGGCGAGACGAGGGCCGACAGGGCCATTGACACGGCGATTAAAATAATGAAAAGCGTGGAGCGGGCCAACGCCGGGAGGAGCGGGAGCGGGCTCCCGGTCGAGCACGCCGTCGCCGGTCGCGCGAGTCTCGG